>WLXB01000006.1 GCA_012103295.1 Alphaproteobacteria bacterium
AGAGATGCTGCCGATACTGTGTATATCACTGACGACAATCCGCGTTCTGAAGATCCGGCCTTGATTCGCGCCGCCATTTTAGCAGACAGCGACAAAGCGATTGAAGTTGGAGATCGCGCTGACGCTATTGAGTCAGCGGTCACTGCATTAGGTGCAGGTGATGCACTTCTGATCGCCGGTAAAGGCCACGAAACCGGTCAAATCGTCGGTGACACTGTATTGCCCTTTGATGACCGTGATGTTGCTCGTGCCGCTCTTGCAAAAGTAGGTGGCGCGTTATGACGGCTCTATGGACCAGCGCTGAAGTTGCCGAGGCAACGAAAGGGAAAGTTTCTGGAGATTGGGATGCCGATGGCGTCACCATTGACAGCCGGGCGGTGTCCATCGGTGATCTTTTCATTGCCGTAGAGGGGCCGAAGTTCGACGGCCATGATTTTGTTGTTGAAGCGCTAGAGCGAGGCGCCTCTTCGGCTATTGTCTCCCGTATACCAACTGATGGCAAACAAACCGTTAACGAAGAACGCCTAGTCGTTGTCGATGACACCATGGCCGCGTTGCAAGAGTTAGCCCGTGCTGCGCGCGGTCGAATTGACGGCCGTGTCGCCGCCGTAACGGGTAGCGTTGGTAAGACCACAACGAAAGAAGCGCTGACACTCGCACTGTCACGCCAGGGACTGGCGCACGCGACGACTGGCAACCTCAATAATCATTGGGGTGTACCGCTCAGCCTTTGCCGTATGCCGCACGACACGGGATATGCGGTCTTAGAACTGGGTATGAATCATGCTGGCGAATTAGAGCCGCTGTCTCAGATGGTTCGGCCCAATGTCGCCGTAATCACCACAGTGGAAGCTGTTCACTTAGAGTTCTTTTCTTCAGTCGCCGATATTGCCGACGCGAAAGCAGAAATATTCACCGGGTTAGAACCTGGCGGCATCGCCATCGTGCCGTCAGATAATCCGCATTACGACCGCCTCGCCCACGCTGCAACCAGCGCCGATGCCGACCGTATTGTTTCGTTTGGAACAGATAACGGCGCAGCGTACCGCCTAATCGCCTGGTCGGTCAGCGAAGCCGGCACCCGTATTGCAGCAGACGTGAATGGCAAGCGCCTTGTTTACGACATTGGCATGATGGGCAAGCACATGGCGCTGAACAGTCTCGCCGTTCTGGCCACGGTCGATGCCCTTGGTGGCGACGTTGAACAGGCGGCCGGTGATCTGAACGACATGACACCGCCAACAGGGCGTGGAGCCCGATCGACAATTACTGTTGCAAACGGGTCATTTGATCTTATTGACGAAAGTTACAACGCGAGCCCTGCTTCGATCGCAGCGCTAGCGGAAGCGCTCAACGCTACACGTAAACGGGGGCGTGTCGTTCTGGTTCTCGGCGATATGCTTGAGCTGGGTGACCGGTCAAACGCACTACATGCGGATCTCGCCACACCGATCGCGACCGACGGCATTGATTGCGTCTTTACAGCCGGGCCGGCCATGCGGTGCCTACACGACGCACTACCGTCACAACAAGCCACAGCGCACGCCGCAAGTGCTGAAGACCTAGCGGCTCTAATCACCGAATTTATTGAACCCGGCGACGTCATTGCCGTGAAGGGTTCATTCGGCAGCCACATGTCTGTTGTCGTGGATGCGCTCAAAGCGCTGAGCCAACCCACGCAATCAACGGTCAACGGCGGCTGAGGGAGGGAACGAAAACATATGCTTTACTGGCTCTCTGAATTTTCGGGCGACTTCGCCGTCCTTAATCTATTTCGTTATTTGACGTTCCGGACCGGCGGTGCCGTTGTCACGGCAATGATCATCGCGTTTGTTTGCGGGCCAGCAATCATTCGCTGGCTCAAGAGCCGTCAAGAAAACGGGCAGCCAATTCGAGAAGATGGTCCGCAAAGCCATATTCTGACCAAACAAGGCACGCCGACGATGGGCGGCATGATGATGTTGTTGGCGATTGCCGTTTCAACGTTGCTCTGGGCAGATCTATCCAACGCCTACGTATGGGCGGTGCTTGCTGTCACGATGGGCTTTGGTGCCATCGGTTTTGCTGATGACTATTTGAAAGTTACCAAAAGGCATTCCGGTGGATTGCCTGGCCGGGTCAAACTGATTGCCGAAGCAGCCATAGCAGTCGCGGTGGCCGTCTGGATCGTCAACACCACAACTGACATCAATCCAACTGGCCTCGCTTTCCCGTTTTTCAAAGACCTGCTGATCGACCTGGGTTGGTTCTACATTCCATTTGCCGCCTTCATCATTGTTGGCGCGTCAAACTCAGTGAACCTCACAGACGGGCTAGATGGTTTAGCCATCGTCCCGGTGATGATCTGTGCCGGCGTATTCCTGGTTATTTCCTATCTGATCGGCAACGCCTTTTTTGCCGAGTACCTCCAAGTTCATTTCGTGCGCGGCACCGGTGAATTGACCGTGTTCTGCGGCACCATCATTGGTGCCGGTCTCGGTTTCTTGTGGTTCAACGCACCGCCAGCCATGGTTTTCATGGGCGATACTGGCTCTCTGGCCATGGGCGGTGCACTTGGCGCTGTCTCCGTTGTGACAAAGCATGAAATCGTACTTGGCATTGCCGGAGGCTTATTCGTTCTAGAAACCGTATCGGTCATCGTTCAGGTCGTCTCTTTTAAACTGACAGGCCGCCGTGTCTTTCGCATGGCGCCACTGCATCACCACTTTGAACAAAAAGGGTGGGCAGAACCGACCATCGTCATCCGCTTTTGGATCATTGCGTGCATCCTGGCCATCGTTAGCCTCAGCACGTTGAAGCTGAGGTGAGAACGGTATGATCCCCCTCCTCTCTCATCGCGATGACACCATTTTGGTTGTCGGACTTGGTAAGTCTGGGCTGTCTGCTGCCCGTGCGCTTACCGCGGCCGGCGCCCGTGTCTCGGTATGGGATGACCAGGCCGAGCAACGAGACAAGGCAGCCACTAAGGGATTCACGGTTTACGATGCAGAGTCCGGTGACATGACTGATTTAGATCAGGTGATCTGGAGTCCAGGCGTCCCACATACTCACCCAACTCCTCATCCGTTGGCGGTCAAAGCACAGGCAGCAAATCTTAAACTGCGTTGTGATGTTGATTTGCTCGCAACTGCGCAAACTGAGGCAACGTTTGTCGGCATTACCGGCACCAATGGCAAGTCCACCACCACCGCTCTGACAGCTCATGTTCTGACAGCCGCCGGAAAGCGTGTGGAGGTTGGCGGCAACCTCGGCTTCACCGCTCTTGATCTCGCTCCGCTTGATGCAGATGGGATTTACGTCCTCGAACTGTCTTCTTACCAAACCGAGTTGACCCCAAACTTGCATTGCACGACCGCGGTTCTTCTCAATGTCACGCCCGATCATCTTGAACGCCATGGCGGTTTGGACGGCTACGTTGCCGCCAAAGCGCAGGTTTTTGGGCACCAGAAAGAAGGCTCAATCGCAATCGTCGGGAACGACGACACACCGAGTAGAACTACTGCACAACAGTTAGCGAGCGGCGGTCTCCAGTGTGTCATTGATATTTCGGCAGAGACTGAGCTACCCAATGGGGTTTCAGTGATCAATGGCGTCTTGAACGACAATCACTTCGATGAGAACGCCACAATTGACCTCAGGGGTCTAAAAACTCTCCCGGGTAAACACAACTGGCAGAATGCAGCGGCGGCCTATGCGGTCGCCCGTGCCAATGGTGTATCTCGTGACGCGATTGCCGAGGCCTTTTCAACATTCCCAGGTTTGCGTCATCGGCAAGAGCTCGTCGGCACCCTTCGCGGTGTGACTTTTGTCAACGACAGCAAGGCAACCAATGCCAATGCAGCAGAGAAAGCCCTCAGTTGTTATGGGGCAATTTATTGGATTGCAGGCGGCATCGCTAAAGCCGGTGGCATCTCAGTCCTTGGGCCACTATTTGACCGCGTCCGCCACGCCTTCTTAATCGGTGAGTCGGCAAAGGATTTTGTCGAAGAGCTGGCTAAAGCGGGTGTCACCACATCAACCCATCAAACCTTGGAAGACGCAACCGTTGAAGCCGGGCGCATAGCGTGCGCCGATGGCGAAGAGGACGCGACAGTATTGCTGTCTCCTGCATGTGCATCTTTCGACATGTTTAAGAATTTTGAAGAACGCGGCGACGCGTTCCGGACCACTGTTCTCGACACATGGCCGGAGGTCGCCGCATGAGTTCAGCGTTTACGCGTTCAGATACAAGTGTAGTCGGCCGCTGGTGGTGGACTGTGGACCGGTGGCTATTGGTTTCTTCAGGTGCGTTGATCGTCATTGGCATGATTCTCACACTCGCCGCTGGGCCGCCTGCCGCCGAGAGAATTGGCGCAGACACTTATCACTTTGTCCGCAAGCAATCAGTGTTTCTACCTATCGCGATCGCGGTGATGCTTGGCATTTCTCTGATGCCGGCTTTATGGATCCGGCGCTTTGCCGTGGTTGGCATGTTTGCCGCCTTTATGATGATGTTTGGAACATTGGTCCTGGGCGCGGAAATTAACGGCGCCCAGCGTTGGCTGCGGCTCGGCGGTCTATCAATCCAACCCTCAGAGTTCATTAAGCCCTTCTTCGTAGTTGTCTCCGCCTGGCTGTTTTCCTTGAGCCGGACAACGGAAGGTGTGCCAGGCAACACCATCGCGCTTGGTTGCCTGATGATGGTGTGTGCGGTGTTGCTGTCACAGCCAGACGTCGGGATGACTATGGTGGTCGTATCGGTCTGGTGCGCTCAATTCTTTATGGCCGGCCTCCCTATCTTCTGGGTGGTGCTAATCGCCTTTGCCGGGCTTGGCGCTCTCGTCAGCGCGTACTTCATGTTCCCACACGTTGCGAGCCGCGTTGACCGGTTCCTTGATCCGGCGTCGGGCGACACCTATCAGGTCACCCAAGCTATCCGCGCCTTCCAAAACGGCGGCATGTTTGGGCGCGGACCAGGCGAAGGCCGCGTCAAAGAAACACTGCCCGACGCCCATACAGATTTTATCTTCGCCGTCGCCGGTGAAGAATTCGGCGTATTGCTCTGTCTTGTCGTCGTTGCCTTGTTTGGCTTCCTCGTGTTGCGCGCCATGATCAAAGTGTTACGCGAAGACAATCTCTTTATCCTTCTCGCCGTAGGCGGGCTTGCCGTTCAGTTCGGGCTCCAGTCCATCATCAACATGGCTTCCAGCCTGCACATGATGCCGACCAAAGGCATGACACTCCCATTCATCTCATATGGCGGTTCGTCCATGCTCGCCCTAGCCATTGGCATGGGCATGATCCTGAGTCTGACCCGCCGTCGACGCGACACGGAGGGCCTACGCGCATGACAGGATCTTCTCACCCGATCGTTCTTGCTGCTGGCGGTACCGGCGGACACATGTTCCCCGCCGAAGCTTTGGCCAAGGTGCTGAAAGCCCGCGGCCATGCTCTGGAGTGGATTACCGATGAGCGGGGTGCAGCCCGTACTGGTCCACTGGCAGAGCTAAAAACCCACACGATCAGTGCTCGTGGCCTTGCGGGCTTTGGCGCGATTGGTCGCCTGACCGGCGCCCTAAGCCTAGGCGTTGGTGTGTTCCAAGCGCGCCGAATTCTCAAAGATCTGAACCCCGCGGCTGTGGTCGGCTTCGGTGGGTATGCCGCGGCACCCAGCATGATGGCAGCGACCCATCTCAAACTGCCGACCGCGATACACGAACAAAATGCTGTGATCGGGAAAGCAAACCGGCTCTTCGCTAAACGCGTGGATCATGTTTGCACATCGTTCGAAAATACACGCCTGATCCCAGACGGATTGTCGCCCGTTCTAACCGGGATGCCGGTCCGCTCAACGTTCGGTGCGGCGCGCGCTAAGCCGTATGTCGCACCAAACGATAACGGCCCGATCAAGATTGTGGTCTTAGGGGGCAGCCAGGGCGCCGCCGTGTTTAGCCACTTGGTCCCATGCGCAATTAAGCGCTTACCGGATCAACTTCGGAACCGGATTACCGTCGATCAACAATGCCGCAGCGAAATTGTCGACCAAACACGCCTCGCCTACTCAAACTGTGGCGTTCAAGCCCGATTGCAGCCCTTCTTTGAAGACGTCGCAGATTTGGTTGGTGGTGCACATCTCGTCATCGCAAGGTCTGGAGCATCCACTGTAAGCGAAGTGTCCTTCACCGGCCGCCCTGCAGTTTACGTCCCTTATCCGTTTGCCGCTGATGACCATCAGACTGACAACGCCCAGGCCCTGGTCAGCGCTGGAGCCGGTTGGTGTGGACAACAGGATGCACTCACGCCCGACTCACTCGCGGTTCATCTTGAGCAGCTCTTAACCGATTCATCCGCGCTAACAAAAGCGGCCGCGAACGCCAAACAGTTTTCCATCACCGATGCCGCAGACCGACTTGCAAATGTCGTCGAAGGGCTCGTGCACGGCAGCAATGGTCATTCCGACCACGCACAAGGAGCCGCGTAATGCGCACCATGCCACTAGACATCGGAATCATTCACTTCGTCGGTATCGGCGGAATTGGCATGAGCGGTATTGCTGAAGTCATGCATAACCTTGGCTATCAGGTTCAAGGCAGCGACATTGCGCAAAACGCCAACGTCGACCGTCTCCGCACCCTCGGCATGAAAGTCGAAGTTGGACATCGCGAAGAAAATCTAGGCGATGCCCGCGTCGTCGTCATTTCATCTGCGGTGAAGTCCGACAATCCTGAAGTGGCCGCGGCCCGTAAGGCCATGATGCCGGTGGTCCGCCGCGCCGAAATGCTGGCCGAGTTGATGCGCCTTAAGTGGGCCATTGCTGTCGGTGGCACCCATGGCAAAACCACGACCACATCACTCATTGCCGCAGTGTTAGATGCTGCCACGTTAGACCCTACGGTTATCAACGGCGGCATCATCAATGCCTATGGTACTAATGCCCGCCTCGGCGAAGGCGATTGGATGATTGTCGAGGCTGATGAATCAGACGGCACCTTCATCCGTTTGCCGGCGACCATTGCCGTTGTCACCAACATCGATCCGGAGCACCTCGATTTCTATGGCGACTTCGATGCGCTGAAGGCCGCGTTCCGCACGTTTGTCGATGCTATCCCATTCTATGGCTTTGCCACCCTATGCATTGACCATCCAGAAGTGCAGGCCCTGATCCCCCACCTGTCTGATCGCAAAATCATCACCTACGGCATGGGTCCGCTGGCCAACGTACGCTGCGAAAACGTCAGCCTGGATATGAGCGGCGCCCAATTCGATGTCGCGATATCAGACCGCATCACCGGTGGCGAGCGCCGCATAGAAGGCATCCAGTTGCCGATGTTTGGTCATCACAACGTTCTGAATGCGCTCGCCGCTATCGCTGTCGGCGCTGAGCTTGGCGTCGAAGATGATGTCATTCGCCAAGGCCTCGCACAATTCACCGGCGTTAAGCGCCGCTTCACCAAAACAGGTGAAGTCGACGGCATCACAATCATTGATGATTACGGTCACCATCCGGTCGAAATCGCCACTGTTCTCAAAGCAGCTCGCAGCGCTGCCGCCGGGCGAGTTATCGCCGTGGTTCAGCCCCACCGCTACTCGCGCCTGGCCTCGTTATTCGAAGAATTTTGCACCTGCTTCAACGACGCCGATCACGTGGTCGTTGCCGACGTTTATCCTGCTGGTGAATCACCCATCGAAGGCATGGATCGCGACGGCCTTATTGAGGGCCTGCATGCCCACGGGCACACCCAAGTCACCGGATTGTTCGCGCCAAAGCACTTAGCCGCGGTGATCGATGACATCGCTGGGCCTGGCGACCTGGTGGTCTGTCTTGGAGCCGGCAACATCACAGCATGGGCGCAGGCCCTGCCCGAAGACCTAGCAAAAATACGGACCGTTACGTCACAGGATATGGCTTCATGATGGCAGCGGAACGCATCGTGCCTGATCTGATGGATCGCCTCCCCAATGTGCGGGGAAGCTACGAGCCCTTTGCGGCGCTCGCGCCGACGACCTGGTTCCGCGTCGGCGGCCCAGCAGAGGTGCTGTACACACCGGCCGATACAGAAGATCTTTCGACGTTCCTGCGCGGCAAGCCCAGCGATGTTCCCGTTACAATTATCGGGCTCGCCTCAAACCTCCTCATTCGCGATGGCGGCATTCCTGGTGTGAGCATCAAGTTGGGCCGCGCCTTTAATACGATCGAAGCGGACGGCATGACATTGCGCTGCGGCGGTAGCGCGGTTGATGCCAGTGTGGCGACCACGGCCCGCGACAACGGCATTGCAGGCCTCGAGTTTCTCACCGGAATTCCCGGCACCGTTGGTGGCGCTGTGCGGATGAACGCGGGCGCCTATGGCCGAGAAATTCAGGATGTTCTGATCAATGCGACCGCAATGGATGAAACCGGCGCACTCCATAAACTGACGCGCGAAGACTTAGGCTTCAGTTACCGCCATTGCGCCACCCCTAGTGACTGGGTGTTTATCGGTGCCGAACTCAAGGGTATTGCAGGCAATGCCGAAGACATAACAAAACGTATTCGTGAAATCCGCGCCGAGCGGGAAGACGCTCAGCCCGTTCAAAGCCGAACCGGTGGGTCAACGTTTGCGAACCCGTCGGAAGCGAAGGCGTGGGAATTGATCGATCGCGCCGGATGCCGCGGCCTCATTCGCGGCGGCGCTGCGGTGTCTGAAAAACACTGCAACTTCTTAATCAACACTGGAACAGCGACCGCGTCTGATTTGGAAGGTCTAGGCGACGAAGTCCGCCGGCGCGTCCGTGATGAGACGGGGATACCCCTCACATGGGAGATTCGCCGTGTTGGCGTCACCGCCACCGACGATAATGCGCCGATTAAGCGCACGGGGGAGGCTGTATGACAGCAGTTCATTCCCCAACACGCGTTGCTGTGCTGTACGGCGGATTTTCATCGGAGCGTGACGTGTCACTGGTTTCAGGGCGCGACGCAGCCGCGGCACTAGAGCGTGCGGCATACGACGTCGTGACCATCGATGTCCCCCGCGACATGCCTGCGCTGACAGATGCTCTCGTCGACGCCAAGCCAGACGTCGTGTTCAACGCCCTCCACGGTCGGTACGGCGAAGACGGCTGCATCCAGGGCCTGCTAGACATGATGGCGCTGCCCTATACCAATTCCGGACGCACCGCATCTGCTCTGGCTATGGACAAGTCTGTGGCCAAGCGGCTCTTTGCAGAAGCTGGATTGCCTGTCGCTGAAGAAATCATCGTGAGCCGCGAAGAGGCGGAGCGCAGTGATCCCTTGCCGCGCCCATACGTCATCAAACCGATCAACGAAGGGTCAGCGGTCGGCGTCCACATAGTCTTCGAAGGTGACAACAAAGCCCCTCTCGACGACATGGGTCTCTCTGCGGACAGCCCGATCATGGTCGAACGCTATATTCCTGGACGGGAAGTCACGGTCACCGTTCTAGGCGATCGCGCCCTGGCTGTTACCGAGATCACTACAGATCGCCAGTTCTATGATTACGACGCGAAATACGCCGTCGGCGGCTCTGCACACATCTTGCCGGCTGACCTAAGCCAGCCCGTTTACGACCGAGCGCTTGAAGTGTCGCTAGTAGCGCATCAAACCCTCGGTTGCCGCGGTGTCACCCGGTCTGATCTTCGCCTTGATGGCGACGACTTGTATCTGTTGGAAATTAACACTCAACCCGGCCTTACCCCGACCTCATTGGTCCCGGAACAGGCAGCACATGTGGGGATGAGCTTCGCCGATTTGGTGTCGTGGATGGTGGAGAACGCCCAATGCGACGCATAAAACCCTGGATCATAAACAGCACGTCTGCACTGGCCTTGGCCGGTGGCCTCATCTGGCTTGCGCCGCAACTGATCGATGTGAGCGGTTGGCCTACAGTTCCTGAGCAAGCAGCAGAATCTTTGTCGGCGGTCGGCCTCAGCGTCGAACAAGTTCTCGTCGTGGGCCGGGAGAAAACTGACGCTGCAGATATTTTAGATGCTCTAGGCGCAGTTCGCGGCGCACCGATTTTAGACATCGACGTGCCAGCAGCAAAAGCACGTATCAGCGCTCTGCCATGGGTGCGGTCCGCGGAAATCACCCGCCATTTGCCCAATAGTCTTCACATAACTCTGAACGAATACTCGGCCTACGCGCTGTGGCAACACGAAGGGCAATACACCCTCATCGATCGCGACGGTACGGCGATCATCAATGTTGCTAATGCGCGGCCTGAGATGCCGGTTATCGTTGGCCCGGACGCACCAGATTACGCCGCTGCTTTGTTCGCCGCTCTGGATGAACAAAAAAATATCCGTCACCGCGTGAAAGCAGCCGTGCGCTTTGGTGGTCGCCGCTGGGACGTTCTTCTTGATGCAATGGACGGTGGAATAACGATCAAGCTGCCAGAAAAGAACATCGCTAGCGCTCTCAGTGGTTTGGCTGTTCTAGATGACAAGCATCAACTGCTGAGCAGAGCCGTCTCTGAAATTGATCTCAGAATTGAAGGTCGCCTCGTCGTCCAGCTTAAGGATGGCTACGCCCCTATTCCTCAACAAAGCCGTTACAGCCCAGCCGAACGGGAAGTCCGCACGGATACCCGCATCGCATCCGATAAGGAGTTACCCAAAGGTGTCTAAAGGTACCGCCCGCAATAGCGTGATCGCTGCCCTTGATGTCGGCACGACCAAGGTGTGCTGCTTCATCGCGACAACGGATGAACGGAGCCAGCTGCAAATTGCTGGCGTCGGACATCATCGCGCCAACGGCATGCGCAACGGCCAGGTCGTCAACATGGACGCGGTTGAAGCCTCTGTGCGCGCCGCAGTTGATGCCTCGGAGCAAATGGCCAATCAGCGCGTCGACAGTGTGTTCGTCAACGTAAACTGTGGCAGCCCTCGGTCGTCACAGGTAGAAGTCGAACTCGCCGTCTCGGGACATGAGATTCGTGACGTGGATGTGCGACGCATCATGGAACACGCCGGTGGCCACTTTGACGCCGGTGATCGAGATCTCATTCACTGTATTCCGACTGGGTATTCGATCGACGGCTCTAACGGCATTATCGACCCCCGCGGCATGTACGGTGAACGGCTCGGTGTGAACATCCACCTTGTCACCGCAGCTCTTGGACAGAGCCGCAACCTATCGACCGTGATTGAACATTGCCACTTGGACATAGAAGACAAGGTGGTTTCTGCCTATGCCTCTGGCCTCGCCTGTTTGGTCGAGGACGAGAAAGAACTAGGCGTCACAGTAATCGATATGGGCGGCGGAACGACATCCGTTGCAGTCTTCCAAGAAGGACATATCGATTTTATCGAATCCGTCCCCATCGGGGGCAATCATGTCACCAGCGACATCGCCAAGGGGCTATCGACACCGGTAGCCAAGGCTGAACGCCTCAAGACCGTATACGGCAGCGTCGTGCAAACGCCGTCAGACACCCGCGAGCTTCTCAAGGTGCCGCTGGTCGGTGAAGACGATGAAAACAGTGCCAACGAAGTGCCGAAGTCGATGCTGGTCCAGATCATTCAGCCCCGGCTTGAAGAGACTTTCGAATTGGTCCGCGGTCTCCTTGATGCAAGCGGTTACAGTCGCGTTGCCGGCCGACGGGTTGTGATCACCGGAGGCGCCAGCCAATTGGAAGGTGTGCGCGATCTCGCCGAGCTTGTCCTTGATAAGCAGGTCCGCCTTGGCCGCCCCAAGATGATCAAAGGATTACCGGAGTCCGTATCCGGCCCCGCTTTCGCCACAACGGCTGGCCTGCTGCGCTACGCCGTCAACGAACACGTAATGCTTCCCGACATAGCGGCCATCGACACGGTGGCCAGAGGACGCGGCATTGGCCGTATCGGGCAATGGCTGAAGGAGAATTTCTAATGAGGAGAGGACGCAAAACCAGGGAAACCGAAACAGCGACGGGCCCACCGCCGACACCTGGAACAAGATCGGAAACACCGACCAAGAACGTCCATTCGAGCTTAAGACTACAAACCTGGAGGAAGGTATGACTTTAAACATTAGTGTCCCACAATCAGGAGCAGAACCGCTTCTGAGACCAAAAATCACAGTGGTCGGCGTCGGCGGCGGCGGCGGCAACGCAGTAAACAACATGATCGAGAGTGCATTGGATGGCGTCGAATTCGTCGTCGCCAATACAGATGCGCAGTCCCTGTCCCTATCGCGGGCAGATCGGCGCATTCAGCTCGGCCCCGATACCACGTCTGGTCTCGGTGCAGGTGCCCGCCCCGATATTGGCAGACACGCAGCTGAAGATTGCATCGAACAGATCGGCCAGTACTTGGAAGGCTCTAACATGGCCTTCGTGACCGCCGGTATGGGCGGTGGCACCGGTACTGGGGCCGCCCCTGTGGTCGCCAGGGTCGCTCGCGAACTTGGCATACTAACCGTTGGTGTTGTCACCAAGCCCTTCCAGTTTGAAGGGGTTCACCGCATGCGGATCGCGGAAGCGGGCATTGAAGAGCTGGCCCAATCCGTCGATACCCTCATCATCATCCCGAACCAGAACTTATTCCGGGTAGCAAACGAGAAAACAACGTTCGCAGATGCCTTTAAGATGGCAGACGATGTTCTCTATTCCGGTGTGCGCAGCGTTACCGATTTGATGATGATGCCGGGCCTTATCAACCTAGATTTTGCCGACGTCCAAACCGTCATGATGGAAATGGGCCGGGCAATGATGGGCACCGGTGAAGCCGAAGGCGAGAAGCGAGCCATCGAAGCTGCAGAAGCGGCGATCGCCAATCCGTTGCTGGAAGACACGTCAATGCGTGGTGCCAAAGGTGTGTTGATTAACATCACCGGCGGATCGGACGTCACTCTGTTCGAAGTCGACGAAGCCGCTAATCGGATCCGTGACGAAGTTGAAACCGAAGCACACATCATCTTCGGTTCCTGCTTCGACGAAAGTCTGGAAGGTCGTATCCGGGTGTCCGTTGTGGCAACCGGTATCGAAGCCGCCGCTGGTCAAATGCCCAAACCCATCTTGGTGCGGGATGAAAGCAAAGCGGTTGCCGAAAAGCCGATGGAGATCAAAGCCGAGCAACCCAGCATGCGCCCGGCAGCGATGGCCAGAAACGTGTTCGGTGCAGGTCCAGAGGTAACCACTCCAGCAGCAGCTCCTGCGGCTCCGACTGCGGCTCCAGCTGCGGCACCGGCGCCAACGTCTGGTGCAACCCTAGCCCCAGCGAGTGCAACCACACAGCCAGAAGCAGATCTCGCCGACCGGGTTGCGCAATCAGCTCGGGAGACTGTCATCGCAAGCGCACCAACAGCGCAGACCGATGAAATTGCCCAAGCGATGGCCAATGCTCCTGCTGTCACTCCCAAACCTCAAGCAGCCGCGGCGCCCGCGCCTCGTCTGCCGGCTGACACCTTCATCCCGAAGGCACCAGTAATGCCAAAGGCAATGCCCGCGGTTGAGGAAAAGCAAACGGTCGTGGCCACCACACCGGCCCCAGCACCGGTCGCACCGGCGGCTGAGGACAAGCCCCTGACCTCAAGTGATACTGCTGAACAGGAAACTGGAAAATTAAGTCTGTTCAGCCGCTATCGCAGCCTGGCTAAGGGAAAACCAGAGGCTGCCCCGACCGCTGCGCCTGCAACAGCTCCGGAAACTCCGGCGGCACCACTACAGGCGGCTGCCCCAGAACCGAAGCCTGAGGCCAAGCCACTCGCCAGACCGGCCCCAGCGCCACAGTCGAATTTGGCGGTTTCAGTTAACCCGGCTGACCGGCCGGTCACCTCTCATGATGAAGAAGAGCTGGAGATTCCGGCCTTTCTCAGGAGACAAGCCAACTAAACGGCAGAAACACAGAGCCGTGGGGGTGGTCCGCTGAGGGGGATGGACCATCTACCGGGAGGGGGAAAGGCCCGCCAGTTGGCGGGCCTTTTCTCATTCTGGAGCGGTAAAAATAGTGGCGAAATAATGGCGCGAAAACGATGCCCAAAAGCCAGAAAGTTTTTACTTGTCAAAGCGTTACAATCTGCAACAATGATTGAGTTGCATGGGTCTTACTGGGTTGTTAGCAACTGTTTCCGTCGCTGTGCGGGCGCAGACGTGTGCCTTAATATTGTTTGTTACAGATAGAACCGGTGATCTATGGCCCATGACGTCCGCGACCTTCGCACCTTGAACGGTGCCAGCCCGGAATTGATTCCTCAAGACCTCCCGAAAGCGTCAAATCTTCAGCGTACTCTGAAGTCGTCTATCGGCTGCAGCGGCATTGGCTTGCATTCCGGTGTCCGGGTCGCGATGAAGTTGCACCCTGCCCCCGCCAACAGCGGTATCGTATTCAAGCGCATTGACTTGGTTGGTGGTGGTTCAGAAATTCCCGCGCGCTGGGAACGGATCGCTGATAGCCGAATGTGCACCGTTCTCGCAGCAGAGAACGGCATCAGCGTTGCCACGGTCGAACATTTAATGGCCGCCTTTTATGGCATGAGCATTGATAACGCGTTGATCGAATTAAACGGTCCAGAAGTTCCGGCCATGGACGGCAGTGCCGCCCCCTTTATTTTCCTAATGGAATGCGCGGGCGTAACCGAACAGTCCATACCGCGCAAACACCTCAGAATCTTGAAGCCGGTTGTTTATAGCAACGGCACCAAAGAAGTTACGCTGTCGCCGGCAGACTCAGGCTTGAAACTCAATTTTGATATTGATTTCGCCGCACCAGCCGTTGGTCAGCAATCCTGTAGCTTCGATATCGACCGCGACATCTTCAAAGCAGAAATCAGCAAGGCGCGGACCTTCGGCTTTTTGTCGGATGTTACCGCTTTGCGTGAAGCCGGTTTGGCCAGGGGTGGCAGCCTTGAGAATGCTATCGTGGTCGACGGTGACCGGGTGTTGAACGAAGACGGGCTGCGTCATTCAGACGAATTTGTCCGTCATAAGGTTTTGGATGCGATTGGAGATCTCTACCTCACGGGACATCGCATCGTTGGTGAATTTCAGGGTATTTGCTCGAGTCATGCGGATACGGCCAATCTTCTGCGCTTGGTCTTCGCTGATGACAGCAACTGGGACCTCGTCGAAGCGCCCGAAGGCGACGCATCTGGTGTCGGGCAGGCCTGGGATCAACCTCTACGGCAGGCGACCGCCGGGTAATCAAGCCCTGCTGACAGCCGAATTTGCGGTGGTATACTGCCGCCCCTTTCATGATTGCGTTTATCGGCTATGGCATTCCGTCCTTCAATACACCGTATTCGTCTCACTCTGGCAGCCTGCGCTGTGCTGGCCCTTGGTGCCTGCTCATCGGACGACGAGCTCGAATACCGCGAGCTGACCGTTTATGAGATTTACAGCCAGGCGACTGAATACCTAGAAGACGGTCGCTTCCGCGACGCGTCGCTGTACTACGATGAAGTAGAGCGTCAACATCCCTATTCTGTATGGGCGACGAAGTCGAAATTGATGGCTGCTTACTCGCACTACATGAATAACAAGTACGATGACGCGACAGCATCGCTGGACCGGTTTATTCAGGTTCACCCGGGTAACCGGGATGTTGTCTACGCTTACTATTTGAAAGCGTTATGTTTTTACGAACAGATCTCTGATGTGCAACGCGATCAGGATATGACTCAGCAGGCGTTGGTTGCCCTCGAAGACGTCATCAATCGGTTCCCCGGCACGGCCTATGCCCGTGACGCCCGCCTCAAGATTGACCTGACACGAGATCACCTTGCCGGCAAAGAAATGGCGGTTGGGCGCTTCTATCTGCAACGCCAGCATTACCTCGCATCAATCAACCGGTTTAAGAGCGTGGTTGAAGACTATGGAAACACCACCCACGCTCCTGAAGCCCTATTCCGCTTAACTGAAGCCTATACATCGCTTGGGCTAGGCGCGGAGGCGAAACGCGCAGCTGCGGTGCTCGGCCATAACTATCCGGGCAGCGATTGGTATGAAGATGCCTACCGGCTTGCCGGCGTCGATAGAAGCGTTCGTGACGAGCGGCGCCAGGCAGCCCAGGCCGCCGAAGACGACAAGCCCTGGTGGAGCTTCTAGTAAGACGGCAGAACAATGCTAGCCTCGCTCACCATTCGTGACGTTGTTCTGATCGACAAACTCGATCTCGAGTTTTCCGAGCGCCTTGGCGTACTCACTGGCGAAACCGGCGCCGGCAAATCCATTCTTCTTGATTCCCTTGGTCTTGCATTGGGCGAGCGCGGCGACACGGGGCTTATTCGCCCCGGTGCCGACAAACTGACCGTTTCTGCAACCTTCGATCTGCCTGCCGATCATCCGGCCCAGGCCGTGCTTGCCGAACACGACCTCGCCGTAGAAGACGACATGGTAATTCTGCGCCGCAGTCTCGGGCGTGATGGTCGCAGCCGGGCTTATATTAATGATCAGACAGTCAGTGTTGGCTTGCTCAGACAAGCGGGGAATGCGTTGGTTGAAGTGCACGGGCAGTTTGATGCACATGGTCTGATGGACCCGGGTACGCATATCGCGGTTCTAGACCGCTTCAGACGCGTTACGAGCGGCACTGAGCACGACAAAGCCTGCGCACGGTCCTGGCAGACCTGGCGAGACGCCTTCACCGCCTGGCAGGACGCTGAACGGCTTATGCGCGAGGCCAAGGCTGAAGAAGAAACGCTTCGGGCTGCGGTCGATATTCTAGGAAAATTGGCGCCCGTCCCTGGCGAAGAAGCCGATCTGGCCGCAAAGCGCGCAATGCTCCGTCATGGCGAGCAAATTCTGGCGGCCATCGAGACCGCACGCCAAGCTTTGTCAGAAAATGCCGATGTTGACGGTGCTGTCAGAACAGCCCAGGGCGAATTAGACCGTGCCGCACCCAAAGCAGAAGGCCGATTAGACGCCGTCTGTGCGGCCTTAGAGCGGGCTTCAATTGAACTGGCTGAAACGCAAACAGCGCTGGATGCCGCTGCTCGTGCCTTTGACCTAGACCCGGCTGAATTGGAAACCGCCGAAGAGCGCTTATTCGCGCTCAAAGCGGAAGCGCGCAAGCATGGTGTAGCGGTGGACGATCTTGCAGTCCATCTGGATACACTTCAGGAGAAGCTTGCTGCTGTGGAAGGCGGTGAAGACAATCTCATTCGCTTGGCCAAAGCAGAAAAAACCGCACGCAACAGTTTTGAGACCGCTGCCAAAGCAATGACCAAGGCCCGCACCAAAGCTGGCACGGCGTTGGCTAAGGCCGTTTCAAAAGAGCTCGCACCAGTGCGCTTGAATGACGCGTCTTTCCGCGTCGCCATCGATGAATTGCCAGACACTGAATGGTCTGCGACTGGGTGCGACCGCGTACTGTTTGAAGTCAGCACCAATCCAGGTTTGCCGCCGGGGCCCTTGAACAAAATTGCCTCTGGTGGCGAACTGGCGCGTTTTCTTCTCGCCCTAAAAGTTGTCCTCGCAGATAGCCAACCGCCGGCCGTGATGGTGTTCGACGAAGTGGACTCGGGCATTGGCGGTGCAACAGCAAGCGCAGTGGGTGAACGCCTCGTCCGACTGGCCGAAGGAGTGCAAGTCCTGGTCGTGACCCACTCACCGCAGGTCGCAGCCCTTGGGCAAAACCATTGGAAAGTCTCGAAAGTATCTGACGGCAAGATCACTGCCACCCGGGTGGTTCAACTGACTCCCGACGAACGCCGGGAAGAGATCGCTCGCATGCTGGCTGGGACCGACGTTACCGACGAAGCCCGCGCTGCGGCAGAAATGTTGATGACGGGCAGCTGAGCGGATGGCCACCGATCTTTCCACCGTCTCCGTTGATGTTCTTAGCGACTCAGATGCGACGAAAGAACTCGCCCGCATAGCGACGGAGATGGCCGAGCACGACCGCCATTATCACCAAGACGATGCGCCGGTCATTTCTGACGCTGCGTACGACGCCCTCAAGGCCCGCAACGCAGCCATCGAGGCACGCTTCCCCGCCCTCATCCGCGACGACAGCCCGAGCCGCAAAGTCGGTGCGGCGCCCTCCTCAGGCTTCACAAAGGTCCAACACAGCGTTCCGATGCTCTCGCTCGGCAACGTGTTTGATGAAGCTGACGTGGCTGACTTCTTCGCCCGGGTCAGGCGCTTCCTTGGTCTCGAAGAGAACGAACCCGTTGAGGTGATCGCTGAACCGAAAATCGATGGCCTCGGCTTCTCGGCCCGCTATGAAGACGGTCGTTTTATCGTCGGTGCGACCCGCGGCGATGGCCAGGTCGGCGAAGACATTACCGCCAACCTGAGAACCATTCGAGATATGCCCGACATGCTTATGGGGCCTGGCAAAGATGTGCCCAAGGTGATTGAAGTGCGTGGTGAAGTCTTCATGACCAAACCTGATTTCCAAGCGCTCAACGTGGCGCAGGAAGAAAAAGACGCAAAAGTCTTTGCCAATCCACGCAATGCCGCGGCCGGCTCGTTACGCCAACTCGATCCGGAAATCACCAAGTCCCGTCCCCTCACCTTGTTTGCCTATGCCTGGGGAGAGGCAGAGCCTCTAAACTGGGATACCCAAGAAGCTTACACCGCTCGCCTTAAGGCCTGGGGGTTCTCTACCAACCCTCTCACTCGGGTGTGCTCTTCTGTCGAAGACGTATTAGCGGCGTATGCCGACATCAGCGCCCAACGGGCCTCCCTGCCCTACGACATTGACGGCGTCGTCTATAAGGTCAACCGGCTCGATTGGCAGCAACGCTTGGGCTTCGTCAGCCGCGCGCCGCGATGGGCAACGGCGCATAAGTTCCCGGCGGAGCAAGCGCAGACTGTCCTCGAAAAGATCGATATTCAAGTGGGCCGTACGGGCTCACTGACACCTGTTGCCCGCCTGACACCTGTGAATGTCGGTGGCGTCGTCGTCTCGAACGCCACCCTGCATAACGAAGATGAGATCGCCCGTAAGGACATCCGTGAAGGCGATACGGTCATCATTCAGCGTGCAGGAGACGTCATTCCGCAAGTGGTGCAGGTTCTGACCGATAAGCGCCCGAAAAGCAGCAAGGCTTATGCCTACCCGCGCACTTGTCCGATTTGTGACAGCCTCGCCGTGCGCGAGGAAGGCGAAGCGGTGCGGCGCTGCACCGGCGGGTTGCTCTGCGCTGCCCAGGCAGTCGAACGGCTCAAGCATTTTGTCTCTCGCAACACCTTCGACATCGAAGGCCTGGGCGCGAAAAACATTGAAGGGTTCTTTGAAGACGGCACGATCAGAAATCCAGTCGACATCTTCACCCTGGAGAAGCGGGACGCTGACCCCGATAACCTGACACCGCTGAAAAGCCGCGAAGGCTGGGGCAAAACTTCAGCCGAAAACTTATTCGCTGCGATCAACGAGAAACGTACGATTGGCCTCGACCGCTTTTTATTCGCCCTGGGGATTCGCCAGATTGGCCAGGCAACGGCGCGGTTGTTGGCCCAGGCGTACGGATCGCTCTCGGCTCTGCGCGAGGCGCTGGAGTCCGCTCAGGACCGAGAAAGTGATGCCTATGCGGACCTCCTCAATATTGAGAGCGTGGGAGCGGCTGTGGCCGACGACCTCTTGGCCTTCTTTGGCGAGGCTCACAATCGAGACGTGTTAGACGGCCTAGCCGGTGAACTGAGCATCAATGATTTCGACGCCCCAGATACAGACAGTTCTCCCATCGCGGGCAAGACCGTGGTGTTCACCGGTACCCTGGAAACCATGAGCCGCAATGAGGCGAAGGCAGGGGCACAGGCCCTTGGCGCTAAGGTGGCAGGGTCGGTCTCAGCGAAAACGGATCTGGTTGTCGCCGGACCGGGTGCCGGTTCGAAGCTCAAAAAAGCAGAAGAGCTTGGTGTCGAAGTAAAGACGGAACAAGAATATCTCGTCTTCGTCGGCAAGGCCTAACCACGTTCAAAAAAAGAAAATCGCTTTTGCGAGGAACGAGCCCATGCACAACATTGTTACGTGTGCTTTTTAAACCCTAAATTCCGCAAATGTGGTCAGCAGATGCTCCACAAACGCTCGCACTTTGCCGCTGAGGTGTTGGCTGTGGGGATAGACGGCGTAGACGCTGCGATCATAGGCCTCAAACTTGCGCAGCACGCGCACAAGCCGACCTGACTCTAGGTCGTCCTTTACCGTTGAATACAAACACAGGCCGATCCCGCGTCCGGCGTTAACCAGCGTTGCCGTCGCCCGCGCCGTGTTTACACGCACCGTTGCAGGTACGGTAACCTGCGAGGTCTGCCCGTTAATCTGGAACTGCCACTGATTGGTCGGCGTGATACCGGTGTTGATAATGCAGCGATGGTTGAGCAAATCCTGCGGTGTGTTGGGTTCACCATGCGCGGCGAGATAATCCGGCGACGCACATATGTAATAGGGGTACGCAGCGATGCGGCGGGCGATCAGTGATGAGTCCTGAAGGTCACCAACCCGGATGGCCATATCAAACCCTTCGGCGACGATATCAACCATGCGTTCATCCAGTTGCAGGTCGACTGAGATCTCGGGATAGCCCTCGAGGAACGAGCCGATGGCCGGCACCAGCATGTCTTCACCGAAGGCGCGGGAGCCGGCGATACGCAATTGACCGCGCGGCTGGCCATGTTGATCGGCGACGGAGTCTTCCAACTCTTCAAAGTCATTGAGAATACGAGAACAGCGATCCCAATAGGCGCGACCGACCTCGGTGGGGCTGACGCTGCGGGTGGTGCGGTTAAGAAGCTGGGCGCCAAGACGGGATTCAAGCTGGCGAACATACTTACTGGCCAAGGCCGTTGAGATACCGAGGCGGCGGGCAGCCTCCGTAAAGCTGCCGGTTTCGACCACCCGGGCGAAGGCTCTCATGCCATCAATTGTATCCATATGCCCTGCCTAATGGTCTATTTCGCGCTGTTTATCAATATTATGTTGATAGTATTGTCTAAACTAGGCGGATAATCAACGAAATCCGATAGGGTTATACCTCTGCCATCAGGTCGGCGCTAACCGCCGCCGCCATCGCAGAGAAGGATACCCGCCATGATTAAGCTCTATCGCCACCCCCTCTCCGGCCACTCGCACCGGGTGGAATTATTCCTTTCCCTTATTGGCCAGGATCACGAATTGGTCGAAGTCGATTTGCTCAAAGGCGAGCAGAAAGGCGACAACTTTCTGGCGCTCAACCCCTTTGGCAAGGTGCCAGTGATCGACGATGGCTCAAATGGGGGCCCGGTCGTCTGGGATTCAAATGCTATCCTGGTTTATCTGGCCCGACGCTACGCCAAACGAACCTGGTATCCGGACGAGCCCACCGTAAGTGCGGAAATCCAAAAATGGCTGTCGGTCGCTGCCGGTGACATCAACAATGGCCCTGCGACCGCCCGTCTGGTTACCGTATTCGGGGCTGGCTACGACCCAGAGCAAGCCAAATCGATTGCCTACGGTCTGTTCGACGTGTTGGAGCTGCACCTCACCGGTCGGGCGTGGTTGGCCGACGCCAACCCAACTATCGCCGACGTGGCAGGGTACTCGTACATCGCCCACGCGCCGGAGGGCGATGTTTCCCTTAAGCCCTATCCTGCAGTTCGCGCCTGGTTGGCCCGAATAGAAGCCCTACCTGGCTTTATACCTATGCAAAAAACTGCGGTCGTACTCGCGGCTTAAGGAAGCCCAGCAGCACAGGCGCGGGTCTCACCCACCCCCAATGTGAGACCTGCGCTTGTGTCCTAGCAAAAGGAAAGAACCATGACCCAACTCATCAGCGACATCGCCTTCACCCCAACCGTTAAAACCGTTCAGGAGAAAAAAGGCTCACGCGAGAACTACGCCAAGATGGAACAGAAAGGCGGCTGGAAAGATACGGTGACTGAAGATCTCGCCACGTTCATCGAAGAACGGGATTCCTTTTACCTCGGCACCGCGAGCGGTGACGGCCAGCCTTACATTCAACATCGCGGTGGTAAGCCGGGGTTCTTAAAAGTCCTAGACGAACGCACCTTGGCGTTCGCCGACTTTAAGGGAAACCGGCAGTACCTGAGCACCGGCAATTTGCTGGATAACGACAAGGCTTACATTTTCTTAATGGATTACCCCAACCGTCGACGCATCAAGATTTGGGGCACGGCGCGAGTCGTTGATGACGACGATACTTTGATCGAACAACTCACCGATACAGACTACAAAGGGAAGCCGGAGCAAGCCATCGTGTTTACGATAAAAGCGTGGGATGTGAACTGCCCACAACACATCACGCGGCGGTACTCTGAAGCTGAAGTCACCGACATCGTAACTCCGTTAAAAACACAAATTGCTGATTTGGCGGCGCAGCTTGAGACCGCTCTGAGCGCACCCTAGTTGCCAATCGGCACGATGTTGCGCGCAAAAATAGCGAAGGTATCGGTGCTATAAATGCATTGGTAACAAAACCGTTTACTGAGTGACTCTCTTTCAGTTTGTCGCGCAATAGGCTCCCCAGCATCCGAACACCTTGATATTATTGTTCTTATTCGAAATCGTCGTGCTGGCCGACAGCGCATAGTGACGGGTGCATCGGCCGCACCGACATCACTCAACAAGGTTCGCTATAAGCATGGGTAGTCCGCTCAGCATTGTTGTTTTCGGCGTATCCAATCTTGAAGAAACAACCGCTTTTTATCGAGATGTCATCGGTCTCGATGCCAGCGATGAGTCGTTGTGGTCCGGCGCTAACTTTGAAGCGTTGTGGCAGCTCCCCAAGGGAGCTGCGGCGAAGGTCAGACTCTTTTCGCTAGGAGGGTCGCCGGTCGGCCGCATTCTCGCGCTGGAGTTTGATGCACCCGACCGCAAAATCGTTGACGACACGGACGAGCGCACCTTTCGCGCGTTTTGGAACATCAATTTCTATGTGGATGATATTGAAACGGCTGTTGCGCATCTTAAGAAACACAACTGCCGCATCTGGTCTGAGCCATTCGAGTACGAAATGGACCAAGGGGTTGGATCATGGATGGAATCCGTCGCCATCGCACCAGACAATATTACCGTCGTGTTGTTGCAGTTACCCAAAGATGAGGACACTCAAACAGGGCTGATTTCAGAAGGCTCTAGAGAGACTAGGACTAGGTTTGGGTTTAGTCAGGTTGCGACATCGTCTCATAGCGTCTCGTCCTACGGCAAAGCATACGTTTTCTATCGGAACGTACTTGGTATGGAACCCATTTTTGAAGAAATTATGGCGGACCCAGCACTCAACAAACTCAATAGTCGGCCTAGTGATGGCAAAACACGGTGGGCGTTTCTACAAGGAGACGACAATTACCTAGGTAAAGTGATTATCTCACACCCAATGAACTACACTGTTCCTGATCGAACTAAGGTAGCAGTTCCACCCAATATTGGGTACTTAGCACAGAGTTTCATCGTTCCTGATATCAAGCGAGCAGTCGAAGACTGTAACAGATTGGGAGCAGAGGTTTTATCAGAGACTCTAGCCATTGATATTCCGGCGATTGGGCAAGTTAATGCCGTCACTGTTTTGAATCCTGGAAGCGACGGGTTAACGCTACTCTTTACAGAATAGTTCAGACACTAGCAGTAGACCCGGGAGGGTCCACATCAGGCACGCCTGCGCCAACATTGACCCATCGGATGCCCTCAATCGACAACACGCTTCCCAGGGTTTCACCATGCCCCATAGTTTCTCGGTGGTTGAGATACAAAACGATGCTCGGAGCCCTATCCCCCTCAGTTAACAAGGGTAATGACAGAGCGTCTGTCTCCACATACGCCCCTTTGCTTGATGCAACTTTTCTCAGATCAGTCCTTCCACACGGATGCTCAACCTGCATTTTAGCAGTAAACGATATGATTGGGCGCAAATCCGGTTCCGCACTCATGAGGAAATCTTTTCCCGTGATCTCAGAACCCATAAAATCAACAAGGCCGGTGCCAAATAAACGCAACGGCAATCTCTGCCCGTCATCACAGACGTCATAAATGGCGACGTAAGGCTGAAACTCGGGGGACGGACGATCAAGAAAATCTCGCAGCGTCGGCACCGAGCCTTCCGTCCGTAGACTGGCCCAATGGTCAAAGAACGCTTTTGGCTTGCCGGTAAGTTCTACGCTCACGTTGTCTTGCCCATCCTTGCCCTCAACGCATAGACCGCGTCTCAAGTCTGAATCATGCCCGATGATCCACATCGTATCGGGCGTCGCCATATTACATGCAAACCCTTGCTCTGGATGCATAATTCCCTGTGAGGGCCTTGGCGAAAGACACCTCCGCCGCCTCATAGACGCTCGATTTCGCCTAGAATAATTGCATTAAAGGGTGAACCATTGTTCGGGGTTGAGTAAACTGCCCAATAAGCCACCGGCTGCAGCCTTTTGGCCGACCGAGCGTTACTAGATAGACCCTTTTTACACCCCGTAAGTCCGTTTATGTCCTCCGATTTCAATACCCCAGAGCATCAGACTGAAGACCAGACTAACAGCGAGCCTGCAGAAGGCAGCGACGTCGACCTGAGTAAAGTCACCGCCTTGGTCGTCGAGGATGAGAACGTCATCAGCGAAGTCATGTGCGCGCTGCTTAAGAAGATCGGGATTGGTGAGAGAATACCCGTTCGTACGGCAGAAGATGCGCTGGGGTTTGTCGAAGACAGCGATGCCAACATTGGAATCGCGCTGGTTGACCTTATGCTTCCCGGTGCCAGCGGCCTCGCCTTCATAAAAACTGTGCGCGAGCATAAGAAAAAACGAATCAGAGAACTACCGATCGTGGTGGTGACGTCCTATACCAGCATGAAGGTCTATAAGAAGGCCGCCGAATTCAACATCAATGGATTTCTGCGCAAACCCGTAGCACCCGGCGCGCTTGAGTCAGCGGTCATCAAGGCTTTGGGTGGCAAAATCTCCGTTAAGGCGATGCAAACCTACCGCGAAGAAGCCCTGGCTTTGCATGGTGAAAGCGGAACAAAGAAGAAAGCAGGGTTCTTTGCTACTTTGTTCGGTACAGATATCCCAGAACGGAAGCAACCTGCGCAAAAACCTACGCAGAGAAAAGCACCGGCGCCCAAGAAAACGCGGCCACCGGGCGTAAAATTAAATCGTAACGCCTGAGCCCGCTCTCCCTGTATTGATGAACGATGGAAACCATCACGCGCTTTGCACCGTCGCCAACAGGGTACCTCCATCTCGGTCACGCTTATTCTGCTCTGATCAACCTTGACCGGGCCCAAGCCGCCAATGGTCGATTCCTATTGCGGATTGAAGACATCGATCAAACGCGCTGCCGGCCTGAATACGACGCCGCGATCTTTGAAGACCTGGCCTGGCTTGGCCTGACTTGGGAAGAACCGGTCGTCCGACAATCCGAGCGCATGGCTATGTACGAGACACGTCTCGCCGACCTTCAGAGCCGAGGCCTGATCTACCGCTGTTTTAAGACACGCAAAGACATAGAAAACGCATTGAGTGCACCTCATAACTCGCTGGCCGGTGCCTTCCGGAGCGCGCCCCTGGCCGCCTTGGAAGAGCGGGACAACCTAGCAGACGGCAAACCCTACGCCTGGCGTCTGTCGTTAACCGAAGCCGCGCAAACGTTGGGCAACGCCTATTCGACTTTGACGTTCACTGAAGAAAAAGATGGCGGGCGCGTCGAAACACCGGCTGACGTGGACCGCTTTGGCGATGTTGTTCTGGGCCGTAAGGACAGCGGAACGAGCTACCATTTATCGTCGGTCCTAGACGACGCAGAACAGGGCGTGACGCATATCATCCGCGGCGAAGATCTTCGCGAAGCGGCTGGATTGCACACACTTCTCTATGCGCTATTTGATCTTGCGCCACCGCTCTATCGGCACCATGCACTGATCACCGGAGAAGATGGCAAGCGGTTGGCCAAACGTGATCAAGCCGCAACGTTACGCGCCATGAGAGAGGGCGGATTGACCCCAGACGATGTGAAAGGCCAGCTTCCCTAACCTGCTGGCCCAGACACCTCAGAGTATGATCAGCGGATCATCCATGGTGGCGAGCGGTTCATAACCGTCTTTGGTTACCACGATTAAATCTTCCAGGTGGGTCGCGCCCCAGCCAATTTCGACCTGAGGTAAGTCGATCGTTAGGGTCATATTCTCTTGGAAGGTAAGATCGTCGCCGACAACGAAAGGCAGACCATCACGATATGACTGATCAGTGTGCTGCAAGCCTACTGTATGCGGCCCAACGCCCATGGCCCAGCCTGACGGACTGGCCTTCTTCACTGCAGTCGTAACCGTGCTCTGCAGTTGCGAGTATTTCATACCGGGGCGCACAATATCGTGTGCCACTTCACGAGCGATACTAGTGAGTCTGATGCGCTCTTGTAGTTCCTTGGGCGGTTCGCCGACACACCAGGTGCGGCCAAAGTCGCCGTGATAAAAGTTAATCTGGCTGACGGCGTCGACCATCATGGCTTGGCCCTCGACCACCGTGCCATGGCGGAAGCCACCGATGGTCCCAGAGGCAATCCACATCGCCTTGGCACCCCGCTTAGCGGCCTCAGTAATGAAAATGCCGTCAAAGTCAGCTTTGGTCATACCGACTTCAACCTGAGACAGCATCGCCATGCAAGCGTCCTGATTGGCCCGAGCGATGCGGCGCATATGGCCGACTTCTACATCGGACTTCACCATACGGATTTTACGGAAGGTGTTATCACCGGGTACGCAGGTCACAGTATCCTGACCGAGTGTATTTAAGATGTCCGCGATGCGCATATCATCAACGGCCACTTTGCCGTTGATCAACCCGGATTCCTTGAGGGCATGAACAAGCCCCCATTCAGGGGTCGCGGCCTTGCCGGATTCCCAACGCTTCTCAAGCTCATACCAGCCCTGTTCGATTTCAGTCAGGGCCTCTGTGTTTTCCGGCATTCGCATGAAGCTGCGCGCCTCAGGCTCTTGATTCCATAGATCTGGATTGCTGTAATTTTCCCAGCCAGCCGGAGATCCATAAGGAATGATTTCTGGATGTTCACGGTCAGCGTTGGCGATGAACCAGAGATCCGAACTGGAAACGACCAGAAACGAGGGCTTACTGGGATCGCGTGGCATCACGGCAAAACTGGGAATGGCGCGTAGTTTCTGCAGCTCATAGGAAAAGTAGTTGCCGAGATAGAACACATTGACCGGATTGAGGGCGACGATGCCATCGATGTCTTCGCGCTCCATAATTTCATAGGCACGCGCCTTATTGACAAGCGAGCGGCCATCGAAGTCTTCGTCAGGCACAGGGCCCGGTGCAACCAAACCCCAGTTGGCATGGGCCTCCTTACCACCGAGCATGGTGGCGCCAAGCATTCCCGCGGCGCCAGCACCGATACCGGCAAAAAAGTCTCGGCGATCGATGGTCGGGTCAAATGGGTCGGTCATGCTATGCGTCCTCGTTTTCAGCCCTACCAGGGCCGTGGAATACCAAGTTCAATCAGATTAACCAAAACGCCGTCGTGATCACGGAACATCATCTCCCGTGTTTGCACTTCGGCCTCGGGGTTTGGAAAGAGCACCATCGGCGGGGAGACCAACGGATAACCAGCAGCAACAATTTTCTCAGTGATACTGTCAATATCGTTGGTGATAAACACCACGGCAAAATCGCCGGTCACGGTGTCGACCCGGTCCGATGGTTCGGGCAATGGCGAACGATCATCGCCAAGAATTTCATAAATGCCTATGTTGCCGATCAGGCTGTCGCTTGCCTGCAAGATAACAGCCTTAAGGCCGTAGTCCTCGGTTCCCATGATTTCGTTGATACGGGGACCTTCAACTACAGTGTCAATTCGGGTCGTAAGACCAAGAAGGTCGCGGTACAACTTGAGCGACTCATCGAGGTCACGGACAAAAATAGTCGCGCGGGTCATTGACGACACCGAGTAACCATCAGGCACTTCTTGAGCACCGGCGGCAAATGGTTGGAGAACGCCGAGCGTGATGCTCAAGGCGAGAACGAACGGCCTCATGTGCGCAAACCCCTTTAGAGTGGGACCCTTAATTCTTTTTAAGAACGCCAGATTGAACAAGATTGACAAGCACGCCATCGGGATCGCGGAACATCATCTCAACAGGTTGGACCTCGTATTCGTCGCGAATGATCAGGGAAACCGGCGGCGACACGATAGGATATCCAGCGGCCGTGATTTCGTCCGTGAGGCGCCAAATGTCATTAGTCGGGAACACGATTGCGAAATCACCAGTACGGGTGTCCGGTGTCTGTTGCGACGGTGCCGGCACGGTTTCGTCGTTGTGCAACTGATAGATGCCGAGATTCCCAGATACGGACTCGCCGGCCATCAGCACGGTGGCACGAACTTCTAAACCGTCCGTACCCATGATCGCGTTGATACCACTGCCCTTCCAATAGTTATCAAACATCGGGTGTAGGCCAAGAATATCGCGATAGAGCTTGAGAGACTCTTCGATATCGCGAACGAATATGGTTGCCCGGGCAAGCGGTGCAACATTCATCCCGTCTTGGAAGACCACAGGATTGGATTTCGGGACCACGCGTTCGATTAACGGAGTGACGGAAGAGTCGTCCTGGGCCGTTACCGGAGCCGCAAAAAGAAAAAGGGCAGCAGTCAAAAGACTGCCGCCCAGATTCCTTAGAGTGGCCCGACTAATGCGGACCCTCATTTTAGTACCGTGCGGTAAGCGTAATACCAAAGGTCATGCGCTCGCCAAGATAGGCGTTGTAGGCCACGTTGGGCTGCTGAACCACGGCGTTGGACACGTATTTTTCGTCCGTCAGGTTCTTTGCCCAAAGTTGGACGCTATAGCCGTCCCCTTCGATGCCCATGCTCGCATTGATGATGGTGCGGCTTGGCACGATGGACAAGTTAACCGCTTCGCCAAACATCTTGGACTGGTGAGCGAGATCGGCGCGGACGAAGTAGTCCAAGCCCATATCGGCTGACAGCTCGTCGGTCCATTCGCCACCAAGAGTGGTTTGGAATTTGGACTGGCGCTCCATCTGATTGCCACCGATGTCACCATTGATGTTACAAACCACATCATCACAGACGGCTGGATCACGACCCCAGCGACCATCGATGGTGCCGTCTTTGTACTTGGCGTCGCCGTAGTACAGAGTGCCGTAGAAGCTCATGTTTTCGTTAGCGGCAATAGCGCCGTCAACTTCAAACCCTTTAGAGCTCACGTCACCGACGTTTCGAACAATACTACGGGACAACGGATTAACGTTGCCTTCGTCTGCTGCCAGAATTTGGACGTTTGTCCAATCGACATAGAACAACGTGGCGTTCAACTGGACTGTGCCATCGTTGAAAGTGTTCTTGGTGCCGATTTCATACGTCCAGTTCTGATCATCGTCGTAGGTGCGGTTTTCAGGCAGCGTTGCTGCGGCACTAAAGCCGCCAGATTTGACACCCTTTGCCGCAGACGCGAACAACAAGCTGTCATCATTCACGTCATACTCAAACGTGACGCGGGGCGTGAAGCTGTTGAACGTGTCTGAGAAGAACGCGCCAGCAAACGCACCCAAACCACCGGTGCCACCGCCGGAAGCCGCTTCGCCTTCTTCTTTTTTGTCTTCGGAATAGCGAGCCTCAACACCAAGGCGGGCCCGGTCTTCCATGAAGGAGAAGTTAAGTTCACCAAATACAGACTTGGTTTTGGTGACCGTCGTAATATTTGAAAGAGCAACCTGGAAGATGAAATCTGCTGGGTTGTTCACATCAATCGGCGATGTCGGCACGGCGGACAGAGGTGCCGCCGCGGCGAAGTTAGAGGTTCTGAAGTCTGTGCTCTTGGCATAGTAAATGCCAAATGCACCATCAATGTTGCCTTCATTGTTGAAGACGACACGCGCTTCATGAGAATCGGTCTTAAAGTTACCAATCGGGCCACTTTCAAACACACAGAAAGGCACGAAGAAGCTACAACCCGGAAGCGTATCTTTGTAGCCGAAGGTCTTGGTGGTCGCTTTGATCTGACCGAATTGATATTCGAACGTAAAATCGTCGTTTAAATCCCAATCAATTGATGCGCGAATGAGGTCCGTATCGAGCTGCTGAGCATAACCACGAGGATCAATTGGGATTGCCCGGGCTGGTAACTCACCACAGAACAGACGGAACCAATCGCCACCGCCGCCAAGGCCTGAGCCCGCGGGGCGTACGTCCGGATTGTACTGGCCACAGTTCATCAACTGACTATCGGCATTGAGCTCGCCGAACCAGTTCTGCGCACTGTGCTCTCTGTCTTTGTCGAGATGCATGTAGGACGCATCAATCGTGATATCTTCGTTCGGCAAGAACTGTATGGCACCGCTATATGTGGTGTCTTCCCAACCGCCAAGACGTCGATTGGTCCCAGGACTGAGATCGGCATCCCCGAACGGATGGCTGTTTTTCCAGCTACCGTCGTATTCTGAATAATCGACCGATGCCCGAATGCGGAGTGTATCCGGAACAATCGCGCCAGAAACACCTGCAGAGGCATCAAAACGGCCAAAGCTGCCCGCAGTCAGTTGACCTTCAGCCATCCACTCTTCTGTCGGCTTCTTGGAAATATAGTTCACCGCACCCATGAAGGCGTTACGGCCATAACGTGAGCTCTGTGGCCCCTTAACAACCTCGACACGTTCGACATTGCCAAAACCGAGATCAGTGACGTAGTTCCGTGGCAGGTAGATGCCATCGTAGAAAAACGATACGTTCTGTTCGATGCTGCCGGCGACTTGGGTCGCGCCACGAATGACAGGTGCGGTCGCGCCGGAATTGCCGAAGTTCTCAAAGTTGAAGCCCGGTGTATTCAAAGCGATATCGCCCATCGACACGATGCCGCGCTTATCCATATCCGCCGCTGTGAACGCGGTGATGGAAATGGGAATATCTTGGATCGACTCTGCACGCTGACGTGCTGTGACGACGATCTCTTCCAGAGCGAGCTGCTGCGCAATGGCAGGGGCGCTGTAGCCACCCGTTGTCGCAGCAATGGCTGTGAACGCGAAAAGTGACGCGGTCGCAACCGTCTTATTCATATTCTCTTTAAGCACGTGATCGGCCCTCCCTGGCCTTCGCTTTCCCCAATAGAAATCCGGCACGACTGAATCGCACCGTCAAATCTAATTAGGCTCTTACTTTAAGACTCCCAGCCCGTAAATTAAACGCGCCTGAGAATGAGTAACAGCCCCGAAATGAAGTAATTCACTAGGTGAAACAATTATATTTATCAATTACTTAGAACCGTATTAACTCTGATTCTGAGCCTCAAGCCAGGATTCAGCAATACCGGTCGCGGTCTCCCGGGCCCATTTCAGGTGTAATTTGGCGGCTTCGAACTTGGATATGGCTGACGTGAAATAGCGCACGGACAAAGCAGCCACGGGCTGATCATCCAGCAGAATAGGCACACCCATCGCAGCGTGGGTGCCGTCCGTCGCCAAGAAACTATATCCCTGCTCTCTTGTTTCGCGGATCACCGTGTCGACAACGGCGCGATCACGTAGGGCTTGCTCAAAGGCGTCTGTTGCCGGTGACTCAAAAATAAGGTCGAGCAAGACCGTGCGTTGATGTTCGGTGCAATTGGCAAGATAGGCTAGGCCAGCCGCGCTGTTGATCATAGAAACGGAATGGCCAATCGGGATTTTGACGAGGACCAATGGCGTCGAAGCATCTGTGTGCGCCCGGACAACCATCTTAATGCCGAGCGGTAGAGTTAAAGAGACCGGCCATTGCGTTTTCTCACACAGCTGATCAAGAAACGGTCCGGCTGTCTGCACCATGAGAGACTCAGCCCCATACCCATCGCTGAGTGCGCGCACTCGCCTCGTCAGCCAATAGGTCGCCGCATTGCTGCCTTTTGCGACGAACCCCTTTGCAATTAGGGTTTCCATCATCCGATAAGCGGTACCGCGCGGCAGGTCAGCGCGCTCAGCAAGCCAGGCGATGTCAGCACCATCATTCTCATTGAGAACTTCGAGCAGATCCAAACCACGCTCTAAGGCACGGACTTGTTTAACCATCGTGTTCTTTCCTAGAGGCCACTCACCGCTATATCGCGCGGGTGGCCTCGCTCAACCAAGGCCCGGCATCATCTCCCAACAGTGGGGCTAGTGTTTCACGAACTTGGTGGTGATAACTGTTGAGCCACGTTTTTTCTGACTCAGTGAGTAAGACCGCATCGACCAAGCGCAGATCAATCGGTGCCATGGTCAATGTTTCAAATTCGAACAAGGGTTTTTCCGCTCCGTCCGGTGCTTCGCCTTGCCGTACGACAACTAAATTCTCAATGCGAATGCCAAACTCGTCGGTCTTGTAATAGCCAGGCTCGTTGGACACGACCATACCTTCTTTTAGCGGCGGGCCGAGGCTCGCTTTGCTGATACGTTGCGGTCCCTCGTGAACACCGAGGTATGCGCCGACGCCATGGCCGGTGCCGTGGTCATAATCGACCCCACCCGCCCACAACGCCGATCGCGCAAACCCATCAAGCTGGCCACCGGCCGTGCCTTCGGGAAAACGAGCCGTAGCAAGCGCGATGTGGCCCTTGAGAACCTGGGTAAAGCGTCGCCGCTGTTCTTGTGTTGGCGTGCCGATAGCAATGGTGCGGGTCACATCCGTTGTGCCGTCGAGATACTGGCCACCGCTATCCACGAGAAAGAGTATGTCGCCGGTGATCGCCGCGTCCGTCTCAGGGGTGGCGCGATAGTGCACAATCGCCCCGTTGCCGCCTGCACCAGAAATGGTCGGGAAGCTCAAGCCTTGGAGCATGTTGTCGCGGCGGCGAAAACGCTCCAGCTCTTCGGCGGTAGACATTTCCGTCAGCGTGCCGGAAGGTGCTTCCTGATCAAGCCACGCCAAGAATTGTGTGAGAGCAGCGCCGTCCCGAACATGAGCAGCGCGAATACCGTTTACCTCGACGTCGTTCTTGCACGCCTTTGGAAGAGAGCACGGATCTTCGATAGCGGTTACCGTAAGCCCTGCCGCCTCCAATCGATCGACAGCCCATTGCGACACTGTCGCCTTATCAACCGCAATTTTTTTGATCGAATCATCCAACGCGTCAACCGCCGCACCGAGCCCATCCACGGGCTCAACGCTCACACCATCACCAAGATGAGCGGCAACCTCATCTGTTACTTTATCCTGGTCCACAAACAATGATGCGCGGCCATCGGCAAACAGAACAGCGGATGCCAATACCAATGGCGTGTGCTCCACGTCAGCCCCACGGACGTTGAACAACCAACACAAAGAGTCGAGTGCTGTGACAAGTAGGGCGTCGTGATCATCCTTGCGCAACCCTTCAGCGATCTGTTCCCGCTTGCTCTGATGGCTCTGACCGGCGAGCGATGTTGGGTGAACTTTGATTGGTGCGCGAGGCCTCTCCGGCTGATCGATCCACACGGCATCAACGGGATTTGCAGGTAGAGCAACCACCTCCGCTCCGACTTTCTCGCAGGCTTCGCGATAGCGTTTAACCTGATCTGGCGTATGCAAATGAGGGTCATAGCCGAGCTTCTGGCCCGCCTTCAATGAGTCACTCAGCCACTTACCTAACGGGTCTTCAGGAATATTTTTAAAGTTATACAACGCGTTGTCGGCTTGATCGCGCACCTGGAGTGTATATCGACCGTCGACAAACAGAGCCGCTTGGTCGCTCAGCACCGCTGCCAACCCGGCCGAGCCAGTGAAGTCCGTCAGCCAGGCCAAACGCTCCGCATAGGGGGCAACAAACTCACCCTGGTATTCATCACCGCGGGGCACAAGAAAGCCATCCACGGCAGCCGCCTTCAAATGTGCCCGTAGGACCGCCAAACGGTCCGCGGGGGATGACGAAGCAGAGTGATCAAGGGGTGCGTTCATGATGCACCGAAGCTAAGGGGCCAATTGGGAAGTTGCAACGCCTCGGCTGGTCGACGGAGGATCAGCGTGGCCCATTCTCCAATATTTATGGTCTGCTCAAGAACAAGGCGCTGAGCGCGATAGGCGTTTAGAACCATTGGTACTTGGTTCGCCAACAGCCCCGACAGAATAATTCGCCCTCCAGGCGTTAGAAGCGCCGCCATGTCCCTTGCGAGATGGCACAGCGGGCGAGCCAAAATATTGGCCGTGATCACGGCATAGGGAGCAGACTGAGCGATCGTCCGAGATCGAACTCCGGTTGCGGCAACAATCCGTACACGTGGAGAAAGATCATTAGCCTGTGTGGTGCGGCGGGCAACACGTACTGCTTCTGGATCGATATCCGACGCCAACACACGACAGCGCCATAGCTTCGCCGCAGCAAGAGCGAGGATGCCGGTTCCGCAACCAACATCGAGTACAGCGTAAGGCGCTGATGCCGCGATCAAACGTCGAGACGCCCTGCGCTTCGCTAGACCATCAAGGGCCAGCAAACAGCCACGGGTTGTCGCGTGTTCCCCGGTGCCGAAGGCTGTAGCCGCGTCGACACGTAGTGATAATTTACCCGGTGGTACCGATCCCGCATCGTGACTGCCGTGCACCCAGAATCGACCGAAGGACATCGGTGCAAACGATGACAAAGTCTCGGCAACCCAATCGGTTTCAGGAAGCGAAGCCATTTTGAAAGATGGTACCGGCACGTTCACCGTCGCGGCGATTAAGGCCAATTGAGCCACGAGGGTTACCCGATCAGGTTTCTCAGCGCGCAAAATATCGATTTGCCACTGGTCACCGATCTGGCGGCCATCGTCATCCAACACCTCAAAGGAAGAGAGAGCCAGCGCATCCTCTTCCAAGTGGTCGGAAAAAGCGCCAGCCGCATGAGCCGGAATATGAAAAGAGATCGACCACATTAGCGATGGCTCCAGGGCCGCGAGAGTGACGCTGCAACCCTATCGGCATTGAAAACGTACTTAGAGGTGACAGGCAAAAACACGTGGAACCCCAAGATATGGTTAAACCATTGATTTCATTGTACCCGAGAGCCATGTCGTCGGCATCTGAGGAAGAAACGCCGCGAGCCATACCCGGTCGACGCGCCGCACTGATCCAAAAATGCGATGACAGCGTAGAAAGATTAGTTAGTCAGCAGAACACAATAATAATGACGAAAACACCCGGTTAGACGACCCCCTTCTGACAACCGGTGCTTGGCGGCGGAGGCACGACCCCTCCCCCACTCTTTGCCCCCAAAGAGAATGCTTTCGCCGCCAGCTTTTCGTAAGCCAGGCACGACGATCACGCCGGCTCCACAAAACTATCGATGACCTTCTTGTCACCCGCTTTATCAAAAGCGATCTCAAGACGCGTATTGTCGACAGACTGAATAATGCCGTAACCAAACTTTTGATGGAAAATACGCATACCGACGGCATAGCCGCCGGATGACTCGCGTGCCTCGACCTGCCAGCTATCACCCTCGATCACTGGTGCCTTACGACCGCGCGCTTTGGGCCAGCTTGATCCGCCACCCCAGCCATCCGAAAAGCCCTCTGATTGCCCTTCGCCAAATGATCCCATCAAACCATTGTCTGAGATATTTTCAATGTGCTCGTTGGGCAGTTCACTAATAAAACGGGACGGTAAGCTGGCCTGCCATTGGTTATAGACCCGCCGGTTGGCAGCATAGGAAATGCTGACCTTTTTTCGCGCCCGCGTAAGCCCGACATAGGCAAGTCGGCGTTCTTCTTCGACCGCCGCGCCACCGCCGTCATCCAACGCCCGGCGATGAGGGAAAATCTCTTCCTCCCAACCCGGCAAAAAGACCGTGTCGAACTCAAGCCCTTTGGCGCCATGGAGGGTCATAATCGTGACAGCTTCATCGCCGGCCTTGGAATCGTTCTCCATGACCAAGCTGACGTGTTCGAGAAACGCACCGATGGTGTCCCATTCTTCAAGTCCACCAACGAATTCTTTCAAGTTTTCTAATCGCCCAGGCGCTTCCGGAGAAGTGTCCTTCATCCACATCTCGGTGTAGCCAGATTCATCCAGCACCTGGGCCGCAAGATCGGCCGGAGACAAGCCATCGCGAAGAGACCGCCAGCGAGACATATCACCAATGAGGGTGGTCAACGCTTTCCGGGTTTGGGCGCGCAATTCATCCGTTTCGGTTAGACGCAAAGCCGCTTCCATCAAGCTCAAACCCGCTGACCGCGCGTAGACGTGAATCTTCTGCACCGTGGTGTCACCGATGCTGCGCTTCGGTTTGTTGACGATGCGCTCGAAGGCGAGATCGTCGGTCGGTGTGGTAATGCACCGCAGGTAGGCTATGGCATCGCGAATCTCGAGCCGCTCGTAGAAACGCGGACCGCCAACCACACGATAGGGCACGCCTGTGGTGATGAACCGCTCCTCAAACTCCAGCATCTGAAAACCGGCACGTACGAGAATCGCCATGGATGATAGACTCTCGCCCTTGGTTTGCAGCGCTTCGATTTCCTCGATCACCCAGCGGGCCTCCTCAGGCCCGTCCCACACCCCTTTGACGGTGACCGGGGCATCTTCACTGTCGGATTCCCCAGCCGGTTTAAGAGTCTTACCAAGACGATCTTCGTTGTGATCAATCAAAGCCGAGGCTGCGGCCAGAATTGTTGGTGTCGATCGATAGTTGCGCTCTAAGCGCACCACCTTGGCATCTGTAAAATCTTTCTCGAAGCGTAGGATATTGCCAACCTCGGCACCGCGCCACGAATAGATCGATTGGTCGTCATCACCAACGCAACACAGATTGCGGTGCTTCTGGCACAACAACCGTAACCAGAGGTACTGCGCAACGTTGGTATCTTGGTATTCATCGACCAGGATATAACGGAAGCGATCTTGGTATTCCTGCAAGACCTCTGCGTGGTCCTGAAACAGCGTGAGGCAGTGGAGCAGCAAATCACCAAAGTCGGTGGCATTTAAGGTGATCAGACGCTCTTGATACGCCCGGTACAAATCAACCGCCCGTCCCGCCGCGAGGTCACCGGCCATAGATGGCGTAACGCGGTCCGGCGTCAGCCCCTTATCCTTCCAACGTTGAATCACGGACAGCACGACCTGGGCGGGCCACTTCTTATGGTCGATACCATCGGCTTCCATGACCTGCTTAAGCAGGCGGAGTTGATCGTCAGAATCAAGAATAGTGAAGTTGGATTTCAATCCGACCAATTCACCGTGCTTGCGCAGTATGCGTACACCCAAGGCATGGAAAGTCCCGAGCCACAGCGACTCAGCCATAGGCCCGACCAACCCCCCTACCCGTTCGCGCATTTCACGGGCGGCACGGTTGGTAAACGTGACGGCCAGGATTTGCCACGGCTGGGCGAGCCTTTTGCCGAGGATATAGGCCAGGCGAGTGATCAAGACCCGGGTCTTGCCCGTCCCTGCACCGGACAACACAAGCACCGGGCCGTCAGTGATTTCGACTGCTTGCCGCTGCTCAGGATTGAGGCCGGCCAGCCAGGATGGATCGCCAATTGGCTGCGGTTCTGACGGCGATGACGGAGGTGGATTGTCGTCGAGAGCAAAGGGGTCGGATGGCGTCATGGCCGCATCCTAAGCCCTCTTGCCGACGAAAACAGCATGAAGTTGAGCTTGCGATTACAAACAGCGGACCGATATGACGCTATCGAATTTTGACGTCTGCGTCAGCGCTGAGAAGAGCCATATTGACGGCTCGCAGGAGTTCACCCGACGAGACACTGCCAACCAAAAATTGGTCCTCAGCGCTACGCACCACAGGGAGGTAATTTCTGCCAGCACCTAGAATAGCGCGAACCGCATTCTCCACCGTGTCTGTAGAAAGAATGACAGCAGCAGCGCTGTGCACCAATTCTGAAATAGGTGCATCCCCCCTACCGGTTGCGGCGGCCAGGTCAGACCCGTTGACCACACCAACGAAATTGCCCTCTTCATCAACGATATAAGCATCTCCAACATTGCGGCTGAGCAGCAAGGTGCGAACTTCGTCGTAGGTGGCGGTGGTTTTGCATGTCGCGATACTGGGCGCGAGGAAATCAGAAACCGTTGTGCCTTTGAGAGCACTCACATCCTGACCACCGTCTAACACGATCCCAGCATCATTCAACTGAGAAAGGAAAATGGACTTAAATCCGGAGAGCTGAGACGTCACCAGAGTAGCGACCACAACGCCGAGCATAACGGCGATGGTTAACGTGTAGTCCCCGGTCATTTCGAAGATGATGAGTGTCGTCGAAATGGGCGCACCGAGGATCGCCGCCGCCAACGACCCCATACCAACAAGAGCATAAGCCTCTGGGCCAGAAGACAAGTCTTGGCCAACCATCGTTGCCAATGTGCCAACGGCCACGCCGACAAGGGCGCCAAGCGCCAACGATGGACTAAAGATTCCGCCACCGAAGCCCCACCCAAGGCACAGCGAGGTCGCGACCAATTTCGCGGCGATCAACGCCATGACTGTGATTATCGGATAAGCATTGCGAAGGGCTTGGTCAGTCTGCTCATAGCCAACGCCGAGAATTTCGGGAAGCTCAAGGGCGATAAGCCCCACCGCGAGCCCCGCCAATCCCGGTCTAATCCATGCCCGCAGCGATAGCTTGTCGCCGCTCGATTTAACCAGGGAGATGCCGCGCATCAAGAGCACCGCCGCCAGCCCGCAGGCCACACCGGTCAGCGCAAATGCGGGAAACTCGATCCATACAACTGATTCAAATGGTGGGATGGTGAAGGCGGGAAAATCGCCGTAGATGGACCGCGACACCATGGTCGCTGCAATGCTGGACAGCACAACCGGCGCGAACGCTTTGAGGGCGTAGTTGCCAACGATAACTTCGTGAGCGAACAGCGCGCCCGCAATCGGGACGTTGAACGAGGCCGCAACCGCCGCAGCGCCACCACAACCCAGCAAGATCCGCATGGCCGCACGACCAAACTTGAGTTGTTGGCCGAGCCAGGAACTCAATGTCGCGCCAAGCACTACTGCTGGCCCTTCACGACCGACAGACGCACCCACACCAATGGACGCTGCACTGCCGATGGTCGATGCCAATCCGGGCCACAGCGACATCCGCCCTGATCGAAGGGCGCTTGCCTCGATTACATGCGGCACGCCGACACCTCGGCCACCAGGCAGGACAAAGCGATAAAACAGGCCAACGAGCAAGCCGCCGATGCAGGGCACAGCGATAATCTGCCAAGCCGGCAAAGCGGACGCTATGGTCGCGAGATTTTCACCGCTGCTGCCGTAACCAAATGATTGAATCGCACTGATGAGGGTTCGGAAACCCGCGACCGCCCACCCGACAATTGTTCCTATAACAACGGCGAGCACGGTGAGAATAAGGTTGTCGTGGCGCACGATCGAGAGCGCCAGTCCCCTCGCCTTTTCTAGTCCGCCGAAAACCATTGCCGCTCCGTAAGAATTGCCTACGTCGTCGCGTTATCGCCTTTGGGTCGAATGCCGAGCACATGGCAAATGGCGTAACTCAGATCAGCTCTATTGAGGGTGTAGAAATGAAACTCTGACACACCCCCGGTTACCAGTCGCTTGACCTGTTCAACTGCAAGACTAGCAGAGACCAGCTCTCGCGTACCTGGGTCGTCGTCCAGACCGTCGAACAGTTCATACATCCACGACGGGACGCCCGTGCCACTTCGTTTGGCAAAGTTGGTATTTTGTTTGAAATGCGCAATGGGCATCAAGCCAGGAACGATGGGCACAGTGATACCCGCAGCAGCAGCGCGATCCTGGAAACGGAAATACAAATCCGGGTCAAAAAAGACCTGTGTGATCGCACGGGTCGCACCGGCATCGATCTTACGCTTGAGGTTATCTAAATCTGCTTCAGCGCTCTCCGCTTCCATATGGGTCTCGGGATAAGCAGCAACACTGATTTCGAAGTCGGCGACCTTTTTAAGACCTGCAACGAGATCACAGGCGTAGTCGTAGCCGTCCGGATGCGGCGAATAAGACTCTTCACCACCGGGCGGATCACCACGCAGAGCGACAATATGATGCACGCCGGCGTCCCAGTAGCGCCGGGCGACATCGTCTACCTCGCCGCGAGATGCACCAACACAGGTGAGATGGGCCGCCGCAACCATGTCGGTCTCGTTCTGAATGCGGACCACGGTGTCGTGGGTCCGTTCGCGCGTCGATCCACCCGCCCCATAAGTGACAGACACGAAGCGCGGCTGAAGTGGAGCCAAGCGCTCAATCGCCGTCCATAGCTTGGTCTGCATTTTCTCGGTCTTAGGCGGGAAAAATTCAAACGAAACTTGCACATCGGGTGGCAACGTCTCGATTAGGGGCGACCCTAGGCTCTTAATTATCTCGGCGTCTGGCACGAAGTCCTCATTAAACTGTGTTCTTGATGTCACATTGAATGGCGGTTTTCTATCAAGCATGACGTCTATATCACATGAACACCGCAGATTCTCTGGTCACTGGCCATATGCGCATAACGCCTTCGCGGAAACGTGTATGGTGTTTGCAATCCCGCTGTGATACCAGATTTAGTATGTTAAAGCCCAGTTTTCTGCGGCACAAATAGGATTTAAGCGCGACTTTGCCCCAGGTTTTTGATGTCTAGATTTATGGTTTCTCCTCCTTTTTTCCGACGTGCTGTTTTGCCCTTGGTAGCTCTGTTTGCCCTGAGCGGGTGCGCGGACAAACCCCCGGCATCCAACCCGGAGGCCCTTCGCGCCTACGAAGAAACGAACGATCCGCTTGAGCCGTGGAACCGGTCCATGCACCAGCTCGACCAGGGTCTCGACACCGTCCTCTTCAATCCGACCATCGCGGTTTATCAGACGATTATTCCAGAGCCAGGGCGCCAGGGCGTAACCAATGCATTTCGCAATTTCCGCGCTCCGATCACATTCGCCAATGATGTTTTTCAGGGTCAAGGCAGCCGAGCCGGGACAACACTTGGTCGCTTTCTGATCAATTCGACCGTTGGCTTGTTCGGCTTGTTCGATGTGGCTGCGCGTATGGGCATGCCCTATCACTCCGAAGATTTGGGCCAGACCCTAGCTGTCTGGGGTGTCGGTGAAGGCCCCTACTTGTATGTGCCCATCTTAGGCCCATCCGGTGGACGGGATTTGACTGGTTATGCAGTCGACAACATGGGCATTGATGCAATGGCCTGGATCGGGCGGGCTGATAATCCATTCTGGTGGCAGGTGGCCTATTTCGGAGCTCTCGCCACTGACACAAAGAGCAACGCCAAGCCAGTCCTCGAGGAACTCAAAGAATCCTCAGTTGATTATTATGCGGCGCTTAGGTCCGCCTATCGCCAAAACCGTGCCAAAGAAATTCGGAACGGCGCTCCGGCCCCTCTACCGTCCTTCGATGATTTTGACGACGAAGATGGCGACGGCGATCCGTTCTCCGGCCTTGAGCCCGAAACCACCTCAGCGCAAACAGCGGCGCGGCCACAGTAGTGCGGGTCCTTGCGCTCACCCTCCTGCTGGTCCTCGGCGGGTCTCAAAGCCATGCGGCTGATGAGCCCTGGCGGACAGATCCCACGGCGTTCATCAATTACTTCGCTGAGGCTGGAATCGACGGCATTCTGACCGCAGACATTGACGATGTTGAAAAAGCTGCCCGTTTTCGCACCCTATTCAACGATGGTTTCGACATTCCGGCGATCAGCCGTTTCGTCATCGGTCGCACCTGGCGCCGCACGAGTGATGCGGACAAAGAGGCATTCATCGCCTTGTTCGAGGATGTCATTGTTTATACGTGGTCACGTCGATTCAGCGAATACACGGGCCAGACCATCGAGGTGCGCGGCACATCACCTGATGGAGACATCGGAACACTGGTCGATAGCGTTATCGTCGACGAGGACGGCCAAACAATCTCAGCCCAGTGGCGTTTGCGGCAAAGGGAAGAAGGCTTGCGTATCGTTGATGTCATCATCGAAGGGGTGAGCATGGCGATCACCTACCGGCAAGACTATGCCTCTGTGATTCGCCAGCAGGGTGGAATGTCCGGTCTGCTTGACCTTCTCGGCAGACAAGTCGTCGAAAGCGCCCCGTCTTAACGGACGCTAAAACGTTGCTCGAATAAACACATTGTAGATACGGCCCCACCGAGACAGATCGCGTCGCGTGCCCGTCAGGACGCGGCCTCCTTCTGGTGCAAAGGCCAAAATTTCACGCTCTCGGACGGTCTTGCGGTTGAGGAAATTATTGCTCGAAAAATTAATGCGGACGTTGTCGGTCAGCCGGTGTTCAAGGCTGATGGTGAGCGACCCGCCCTCTTTCAGGCGATCCTGCTTATCAATATCGTTGATGAAGCGCGCACCAAACTGGCTGAAGTTGAAAGAGACATGTCCGTCGATAATCGTTTTAACTTCGTGGCGATACTCAACAGACGTTTCCCAGTTCGGTGTAAAACCAAAACGCCTGGAGACGTCGTCAAACGGATCAACCACTGATGTCTTGCGGCGCAAATAATCGGCCGTCAGTACACCGTCCCACCAGCCTAGCCTTGTGAAATCAATACTGACTTCCAATTCAGCGCCATACTCTTCGCCATCGCCGATATTGCCGATAAAAGAGACAAGGCCATCGAATGTCAGACGGCCACGAGGGTCCTCCACGTACCGGTAAAATCCACGGCCCGTGATGACCCCAACGCCGTCGGCTAAGCGATGCTCCAGTCCAATTTCATAATCCCAGGACTTTGTCGGTTTAATTTCTGGGTTGCCTGCCTCAAGTTCCTGATCGGTTGAAGTGATGGCGGCAACAAAGTTGGCAAAGTTAAGCTGCCCTACATCTCGGACGACGGAAAAGAACAGCTTATTGCGAGGCGTCACGTCCCAGTAGGCGTTGAAGGTGGGTTTCACAAAAAACAGAGATCGCGCACTGTTCACATCGACGCTGTTCTGAGTGATGCGCGATGCCTCTGCAGCAAGCCCAAACTCCAATTCCACATCAGTCCACGGCCTCCACCGCAACGTCGAGAATGCTTCGCCACGGTATTCTGTAACCTTGCCGTCGCTGTTGAAAATCGGCAACGGAACGAGTTCTCCGTCAACCAATGTCGATAGATCAAAATCCGTCTTCTGGGTATTCAGTGTTCCTTCAAGACCGATCTGACCTCCGAGGGTGGGACTAAAGGTACGGTCATAAGTGCCGCGCGCGATGGCCTCGGTCGTTACGTCCTGCCTCAACTGGCGCACGATGACCGGCTCGTCCAGCGGTTCCAGGTCAAATACATCACGATCCCGATTCTCTTTTTCCCAATTGACCAGGGCAAGGAAAGTGACTGAATCGGAATTACTTAAAGGGAAACTGTAGTCAGCGCTGAGTTCGACCGTGAATTCGTCGCGCTTATCAACTTCCAAATTGTCGGAAAGTTGATTGACCGCTAGAGCCAGGCGCGGATCACGCAAAACCTCACGCCGCTCCCGATCGTTGATCTGCCAAGAGCCAAGCCCATTGAGTTGCAGACGGGAGCCAGAGTCAAAGGTTTGCTCATACCGTCCCGTGCTCTGAATGGTATAGCGATTGTGCTGTTCTGATTCGACACTGGAAAGTATGTCCTGCCCCGTGAGATCAGAGGTGACCTTGGTCCGTTGCCAAGGGCGATAAATGGGATTGGAATTGAGTGCGATAGAATAATTACGGTTGGGTTCGTTGACCGCATAGGTCACGCCAAAAATGGGGCGTGCAGAGCCGTCATTGGTGTAGTTGGGCAGAGCCGCCGTCAACGTCAGCGTGTCACCGGCATCCTCACGCAGGATCACGTTGATAATGCGCTGAGTTGTGCTCTGCACTTCGCTGGATGATCCGCGCAGTATTTCAATGCGTTCGACTTGGACGGCGGAAATACGCTGTAGAGCAGATGCCCCCCCGCTGTCTTTGCCGGTGATCTGCTGTCCGTTGATCAGGATAGCGTCTTCGTTGCCCCGCAGCCCTCGGCGCTCCCCTTCGGCTACAGAGTCACTGATGGACGCCCCTGGTATCCGCTGCAGCATGTCCTGCAGCGACAAAGGGTTGTAGGCGGTGAAAAAGCTGGCCTCGTAGGTGGTCTTGGTGCCGTCGGCTGAAACCGTGCGGCCCCGGATATCAGTAGAATCAAGCGAGGTTTGAGCCTGACCGTCGAGAGCGAACCCGAAGACAACGAGGCCCAGTGCGGCAGTGAAAACCGAAGTTAATAAACGCGGCATGAAAGAAACTTTACGTTGAATGAGGCGATGACATACATCAACCGGGCCAAGAGCGCAAAGAGCACATAGATCAACAGGCTTGGCAAAAAAACAACGGCCGGGGAAAACCCCGGCCGCTGCCAATTTTAGGTCTGTCGATCTAGCTTAGAAGTTGTAGCTAGCCCGGATTCCGTATGACCGTGGGATCGGCAGAGCGAGGCGAACCTCGTTCAAAGCCGGACCAAACGGACCGAAGGAGGCCAAGTCGATACCGTGACCACCTTGCAGGAACTCATCGTGGTTCAAAGCATTCAGCACGAAGGCTTCAAGCAAGAACTCATCGGTACGGATACCGGCACGAAGCGACAGGTTATCGTAGGATGCTGTCTTGGTGACGTTACCGGCATCGGTAAAGCGACCACCCTGATGGGCTAAGTCGAAGCGCGTATACCAGTCAAAATCTTTCGACAGTTCGTTGGTATACTCACCACCAATGGTCCAAGTGTACTTGGGCACAGTGTGCAACTCGTTACCATTGGCATCGAAGCTGCCATAGAGCTCGTTACACTGACCACAGACCAAGTCCTTAACTTCAGTATCATTCAAACCAAACGTGGCCGAAAAGCTGAGGTTCTCAGTCGCCTGGAATTGACCTTCGAACTCAATACCCTTCAATTCAGCAAGACCGTTGTTGATCACCAACGTAATGAGGTTGGCAACACCATCAGCCACAACTGGAATAGCATTGGAGTTCTGACCATTGAGCCAATCCATTTTGTATATGGCAACGGTGGTTCGCGCCCGGCCATCAAGCCATGAGGATTTCAAACCAAGTTCATAGTTCTTGATTTTCTCTTCTTCGAAAGTAATCCCAGCGTTCGGGACAACGGCCGCCAACGCAGCGAGCGTTGCGGGTGTTGACGCTGTGAGCGTCGAGTTGAAGCCACCTGGCCGGACACCACTCGAATACAAGGCATAGACCGTCGAGTTTTCGGAGTAGTTGTAGTCCAACGAAACACGTGGCGAGAAGCTTTTATAAGTTGCTTCTAGCGGCGATGGGTTTGCCAAAGGTACGCCGTTGGTCGGAACGATCAAAGTCTGGCTGATCTTATCCCACTGATACCGTGCTTCAACGCTAAGAGTTAACTCATCGGTGATGTCGTAATATGCCGCACCGAAGACCGCAGGCGTTTTAACCTTGGTTTCCTGAATAGCGGCCGTGAAGAACTGACCCGCAAAGGCGATGTTCCCGTAGACCGTACCACCAGGAGAAAACGCGTACAGATAGTTGGCGCCAACGGTCCAACGGAGCTTCTGATCAAGAGGCGAAGAAATACGTATTTCCTGACTCCAGTCCCGCTGCTTGCCTTGGGTCAGCAACGTGTTGTTTTGGTGTGCAGTTCTAGTCGGGAAGGGCCAGAACGGGTTGTTAAAGAATGGATTTGGCCGGTCATGGAAATCCCGGTAGTTCAAATCCAGAACAGTCTGCTGCCGATCCTTATGGAGGGCTGACAGGGAACTGATCGAGTAGCCGGACTCAGTTTCATAATCGAGCCGCAACGTGGCCTGAAGCCCACGGCGCTTGGTGCCGCCGTCACGCTTGAAGTTAGGATCGAAAATCTGCAAGAGCGGATTGACGGAATCGAACAAAATATCCTGGAGCGTATCGTTGATGATGTAGTCACCAGAAATGAATGACGGATCAACTTCGCTGACGCTCGGCAAGGTGCCGCAAATTGCGCCAAGGTTGGCACGGCTTGTTGGGCTTGTGCCGGCAGCAATCGGATCTGTAAGTGGTGAACACGTCCCGTCGCGGTTGGCTCGGCCATTGAATGATTCTTGTTTGAGAGCCAACTGTGCCGGTGGGCCATCGTCATTTTCGAAGAAGTTGACGTAGAGTTTCGCCTTCAAGTTCTCAGTCGGTGTGAATACTGCCGTACCCGAAACGGACACGGTATCCCGCTCACCGAATTCCACCGAAGGATTGGCGAAGTTGTCATAGTAGCCACCTTGGGCCGTATGCCGTCCACCGAGGCGAACACTCAACTTGCCCGGAATAATCGGACCTTCAACGGACAGAGTTTGTTCATTTGAACCCCAACGTCCGTATTCAGCCGTCACTCGTCCGCCAAATTCGTCGCCAGGCTCTTTGCTAACGAAGTTGATGGCACCAATAAAAGTAGACCGGCCAAAGTAAGCAGCCTGTGGTCCTTTAAGGACTTCGATACGCTCAATGTCAGAGGTACTTGGCGCGTGGGCGCCGATGATTGGTGAACCATCGATGAACATTTGCCCACCGGCTGAAACACCAGCGTTATTGCCAAGGAACAGACCACGGAACGTGAGAACGTTTGTACCACGGTCGTTGCGACCTGAGTTGCCGGACATATCGGTGAAAGAGAAACTCGGCGTGTACAACTGAATATCAGTCAGATCCGACAAATCTCTTTTTTCGATATCCACTGCCGAAAAGGCGGTAATGGCCAGAGGCACTTCCATAAGATTTTCTTCAATCTTACGGGCGGTAACCACGATTTCTTCAAGGGCCAAGGTTTGCGCCACAGCTGCCGCTCCAGGCAGTACAAGTGACGTCACCAAGGCTGTAGTGGCCGCGAGGGCCGATACGCGTTTCATGTAGTGATCTCCCCTATGTGTGCCGTGGTCCAAAACCACGCGCACGAACGCTAAAATTCTGATCTCTCCACTTTTGAATATGCGAGGGGCTCTCCCGAAACCCCATCCCCGTTGGGTAACACGTTCACTAAGCGGCGATTAGCGCCCTTTGAGCGCAGGACACCCTTTGTTATCAAGCGGTTCGTATCGAAACTTCCACTACGTGGTCTGCCGGTGCAGGCAACAGATTTGTCCAAACAACCCCCTATAGCCCGCACTGTTGTTACGGTTTTTGTTCTCAAGTGCAAAAATGTCACGACATCGCGTTTTATTGGCTCTAACGCAGGCGAAATGCTTAGGGTGGCTCAAAGGAAAATGGGGACGGACATGACAGAATCAGAGAGTGCCGCATTGACGCTGGCCCAAGCTGCCGCAGCAACCCAGTGGCCTAGTCTTCCCGCCGACGTTCAAACCATGGCTCTGGACTTGTTTGCTGACTCTTTAGCGGTCGTCGCCGGCGGCGCCGTTCATCCGGTTATGCAATCGCTGGCATCGACGGTTGAGGCAGCCGACGGACCATCCACATTGATCGGAGAGAAGCGTGGCGTAGCGATGCGTGACGCAATCCTACTTAATGCAGCGACGACCACCGTCCTGCAGCGCCAAGACGGTTACGCCCATGCAAAAGGGCATCCGGCTAGTCAGCTTGTCCCGGTCACACTGGGGTTGGCAGAGCGACATGGCAAAACTGCCGAACAGATGCTCACCGCTTTGGTAGCGGGCTACGAAGTGGCTGCCCGCGTTGGTATGGCACTCGGCGGCGTCCCCTCTCATCTGCACGACAACGGCAACTGGGCAGCGATTGGCCACGCAGCAGCGGCTGCCCATTTGCTCTCAGACGGGGATGCACATGTTATTGCAGCGGCGATTGACGGTGCGGCATCCCTGGCTCAGTCCTTTGACCGCTTCACCACCGCCGGTGGCGCGACGATGCATCATCTCTATCCAGCCATGGCCGCAACCCAGGCAATTGCTGTTGCTGAGGGTGCCGTCGCGGGACTCACACCCCTGCCCGGCAGCTTGGAACGGTTTTATGGTCCCAACTTAGGCAGTGACTTTGACGCGCCTCTTTTGATGGACGGCATAGAAAGTGGCTCGTGGTCTCGGTTCGAGATTCTCAACGGCTATTTCAAACTACATCCCAGTTGCGCGCACCTTCATGGCGTCAACGATGCGGTCGATGCACTGATCACCGAACACGGGGTCACAGAAGAAAACATCGCGTCTGTCGATGTCGCGACCTTTGGTGAGGCGATGGAAATCGATACGGATACGCCAGCGAACGATCTGGCTGCGCGCTTTAGCGCGAAAGCCACCGTCGCCGCCGCAATCCGTCATGGCGTTTTAGATGACGGTGGGCTGCTCGATCTAACGGCGCTGCAGCCACTCATGGATAAGATTACCGCACGACATGACCCCGCCTTAGACAAACACACACCGGCAGGCAGACCTGGCGTGGTCACCATCACATTGACGAGCGGACAATCGACATCCAAAGAAGTGATCTATCCACGCGGCACTTCTCAGACCTTAGCAACACCGGATGAGCGCAAGGATAAAGCCCTCACCCTCCTCGCCCGTCATTACGGGGAGAACGGTGCTACTGCGGTTTACAACGCGGTGATGACCCTAGGACATGGTGGAACGATCGCCACACTGACCAACACACTGAGAACCTAGCGCTCGATTTTTTTGTATTTGATACGATGTGGCTCTACGGCCTCGTCACCCAACCGGCGCTTCTTATCTTCTTCGTAGTCTTCAAAGTTGCCTTCGAACCATTCCACATGGCTGTCCCCTTCGAAGGACAAAATGTGTGTGGCAATGCGATCTAGGAACCAGCGGTCGTGGCTGATGACTACAGCACAACCGGCAAAGTCCAACAGCGCCCCTTCGAGCGCACGCAATGTATCAACATCTAAATCGTTGGTCGGTTCATCGAGCAAGATGACGTTCGAGCCGGATTTAAGCATTTTGGCGAGATGCACGCGATTGCGTTCCCCTCCGGAGAGTTGACCGACCTTCTTCTGCTGATCAGACCCCTTGAAATTGAAGCGCCCGACATAGGCACGACTGGCGACGGGGAACTTGCCGAGCATGATCTCGTCGTTACCGTCCGAGATTTCCTCCCACACTGTTTTGTCAGCAGATAGCGCTTCACGGTTTTGGTCGATGTAACCGAGTTGCACGGTCTCGCCGACGCGCAGCTCGCCGCTATCCGGTTTTTCCTCACCGGTGATCATTTTAAACAACGTACTCTTGCCTGCACCGTTCGGGCCGATAACGCCGACGATTCCACCGGGCGGTAAGTTGAACGAGAGATTATCGATCAACAAACGGTCGCCGAAAGCCTTGGAAACATTCTTGGCCTCGAGGACCAACCCACCAAGACGTTCGCCAGCAGGAATAACGATCTGCGCGGAATCGGGGGCGCGATCCGCCGCTTGTGCGACCAAATCATTGTAAGCCGCAATACGGGCTTTGCTCTTAGAACGCCGCGCTGACGGGCTTTGCCGTACCCATTCCAATTCCGTATCAAGGGTGCGTTGCCGGCCCTTTTCTTCACGCTGCTCTTGGGCTAGGCGCTTTTGTTTTTGCTCCAGCCAGGACGTGTAGTTGCCCTCGTATGGAATGCCGCGACCTCGATCAAGTTCCAGAATCCAACCAGTGACGTTATCCAAGAAATAGCGATCGTGGGTCACGCCAACGACGGTGCCAGGGTACTCTTCAAGAAACCGTTCGAGCCACGCGACGGACTCTGCATCAAGGTGGTTGGTTGGTTCATCGAGCAGCAGCATATCAGGCTTCGAAAGGAGCAACCGGCACAACGCAACACGACGTTTCTCACCACCGGAAAGCTTCTCAACACCCTCGTCAGCGGGCGGGCACCTCAAGGCGTCCATCGCAATCTCGACTTGCCGCTGCGCGTCCCAACCGTCAGCCGCGTCGATCTTCTCCTGAAGCTCAGCCTGCTCAGCGATAAGGTCATTCATCTCATCGTCGGTCATTTCTTCGGCAAACTTGGCGCTCACTTCCTCGAAGCGTTGCAGGAGCGTGTTGATCTCACCAACACCCTCCATAACGTTCCCCAGAACGTCCTTGGAATTGTCTAGCTCAGGTTCCTGTTCGAGGTAGCCGACGCGCAATCCATCCGCTGCTTTCGCTTCACCCGTGTATTCGGTATCGAGCCCTGCCATGATCTTCAGAAGCGTCGACTTGCCTGCACCGTTGTATCCAAGCACGCCGATCTTGGCGCCCGGCAAGAAAGAGAGTGAAATGTCTTTGACGACTTCTTTGCCGCCTGGGTAGCTCTTGCCGAGCTTGTGCATGGTGTAGACGTATTGATAACTGGCCATAGTGAAGTCGGGTCCGTTGCAGCAATAAAATGAATACGCAGGGGTGTATGAGGTTACTGGTCAAACGCTGTTCTGACGGCGTTGATGGTATCTTCCCATTCCCCAGGCGTCACCTGCCGAGACAGGCGAAGGGACGGATACCACGGGTCGCCGCCGCGGTCGAGAAACCAATGCTAAAATTTGCTCCTACTCAGCCGGAGCAGACGACCCATAGTCAGACTATTGGCCGATACCGCGCATCTTCAGAATACGCTCGAAGAAGGACGGGCCCTCGTCTAGCTCTGGGGAGATATCGAAGCGGTCGCTGTGGGCGCGGGCCAGCGCGAGGTAATCGTCGTCGAGTTGCTCCGTGTCATCGAGCTTCACAGCATCAAAGTGCCAATTGACGTTGCCCGGTGGTACGCCAAGATCCGAATATGGCGGACGCGACCCCGCCATAATGTTCCATCCACACGATACGCCGCTGGCCCGATCAAGGTCCGGGTCAAACACCTCTGATGCCCAAGAAAACATGGATGCATATTCAATAGAAGGTTGAGGGATAATTGGCGGGAAGTTGTCGCCTTCCTGACGACGAATGACGTCGCCATCCAAAGTCCAGTCCATGTGCAATGGCTCTTCTTTGTACTTTTCCGGAAACGCCGACTTCATCGACCCGTAATAGGTGCCCATGGGAGTAAACCACTCCCCCTCTTTATGCCGGATAAAACTTGCCGGCAGCGTTACGGTCGCTCCGTTAATCGGGCTGGTGTATTCGTCGATGAATTCATCAGTTTCAGGGTCTGTGAAAAAAGACATTGTTGAGTTATATCGCACATAAGTGATGTCATCGATTTGCCGCCACCAAGTGCTTTCGCTACCACGCATGCCGTACAACAAAATCACGTCGTCCGGCAGTATGGCGAAAATCTTACCCTTCGTTTTCCAAACGACACGCTCTTCCGCGCGCGTCCCCATCATCTTGACCATAGCGTGCAATTGTTCGACAGGATCTGTCGGTAGAGATGAAATAGCAGCGCGGCCGGCGCTTGCACCAGCCAGGCCGGCCGTGGCCGCGCCCATCCCGGCAGCTGTTGTCGCAAAAGCGCGACGTGACACAACATGATCTGACATAGATACTCTCCCAATACATTCGAATGAGGATCGTACAGGGCTAAGCCGCACCGCTACACCCCAGACAACCTCGTGCTCACCACCTGATCGCTAGCTACCTCAAAGTCTTCCAGCGTTCGGCAGAGTCCTTGTCGAGCCGATGCCCATAATATCCCTGTACCGGTGGTTTGAACGGTTGGTCACCGCCGCGCTTTTGAAGCCCCGTATACAGCATGGCGTTCGGCCCGATCTCGTCGCGCTCCGCCATACCCAAAATGGTAGCCCGTGAGTCGACCGATACGACCTTGGGGGGCGACGTTTCCGCGTACAGAAATATTCGCGGCGCATAGTTGTTGGCTTCCGCCAAATCGAAAAAAAACGTCGGCTGGAAATTGTAAAAGCCGTGATCAACCCACCCCTGAAAAGGCAGGCCGTGGAGCATCCACCCCTCATCCTTGGTCACGTCGTGCATCGTCTTAAACACCTGGTAAACATTAAACACGTGCTCAGCCGTGCCAAAATTACACACGATGTCAAATTGTTGATCGAGCGGAACCGGCTCATTTAAATCAAACTTGTGAACTCGATCATCTATTCCATGCAAATCGATCGCGGAATAAGTATGCGGGCCTAGAAACGTTTGCCAAAACACGTCCGCCACACCGAATAGCCAGTTGCGTGGCTGATCTTTTGATAGACGGTCCAGCCGCCCAATCAATTCATTTGCTTCGGACTCTGAAACGACGTTCTTGCGGACGTCGTCCGCCAGTGTCGCTATCGGCACATCGCCATACCAATTGGACTGACCAAGTTCGAGAATAGATGGAGACTGAGGAATAAAACCGGCGTCTCGAAACCGACTCAGCAACGCGTACTCTATGTTAGTGATCGCCATAGGATTCCAAGTGTCGATTGCAACCGAGGATCAAAGGACCTAACACAGCCAAACTGATTGGCGAGGCGTCACACCCCGCTTCGCACCGTGGAGTATCATGCCTGCTGTTTAATCGGCTGGATTTACTCTTTACCGATACGCGGCGTGGACCCGTGCGGCCCAAATGCCCGATCCAAAGTTTTCGTGGAGTCATCGGCCAAGGCTATGGCTTCTGATACAAGGTTCAAAATCTTCATATTGTTGCTCAGCACATGAAGCGCCTCAGGGCGCGTGTCATCCGTAATCTTTAGACAACGCTCTAGAATATCCTTGCGGATCGAAATCAGGATATCCTCTAGGCGAAACCCCTTGTCGTTTTCGTCAGACACTAAGAACCGCGTCATTGCTCTCTCCAGTCATCATTTGGACTTAAAGTGTTATTCAAACGGCATTGGGCCTGACAGCAAACCCCGCCGTCAAGGAAGAAAACCCTGTTCAGAAGTTCGCAAATCAGGAGAATTCTAATCTTCTCAGCACCGCTACCGAAAAAGATTTCCATCTCTGTCGCATCACCAGCCCGCCTTGACGGCGCCGTCATAGACATTTGTAGTGGAGCGTGGCAATCAGACGCCGATTTCGAATAGGATTCAGCGGAAAATGGACGATTTAGACGCCCTAGAAGCGCAAAGCGTATTTATTCTGCGCGAAGCGTTTAACAAGTTCGACCCCATTGGCCTCCTCTGGTCCTTGGGTAAGGACTCCTGCGTCATGATCTGGTTGGCAAAAAAGGCATTTCTAGGCCGCATGCCGTTTCCCGCCGTTCATCTCGATACGGGCAAAGAATTTCCAGAGGCGTACGCCTTTCGGGATACCTATAGCAAAGAGTGGGATCTCAACCTGATCGCCGACGACTGCCCACCTATTGAAGAGGTGGACGCAAGCTTGCCTCCCGCATCGCGCTTCGCCGCGCGCAAATCTCTTGGGCTGCAACAGGCCATAGATCGATACGGGTTTAAGGCCTTGATCACCGGCATTCGTCGCGATGAGCAAGCGACCCGGGCAAAGGAAAGAGTTTTCAGCCCCAGGGGTGTCGACAATTCATGGGACTTCCGCGAGCAACCCCCTGAATTTTGGGACCAATACAACACGGATTTCCCACCGGGCACCCACGTCAGAGTTCACCCTCTCCTTCATTGGACAGAAGTCGATATCTGGCGCTACATCGAACGGGAAAACATTCCCATGGTTCCACTTTATTACGCCAAGAACGGCCAACGGTTCCGGTCCTTGGGCGAGATTGGAATCACAGAACCCATTAACTCGGATGCAACAACCATTGCCGAGATCATCGCCGAACTGGAAGCAACCCGAGATCCTGAACGCGCCGGTAGAACAATGGATCATGAGACCGAAGACAGTTTCGAACGTCTTCGCACGATGGGTTACCTGTAAATCATGAGTGCGAATACCAAAGCCCGCGAACGCGCCTTTCCGATTGTCATTGTCGGCCATATCGATCATGGCAAATCGACCTTAATCGGACGCATGCTTCACGACACGAACTCTTTGCCGACGGGGAAAGTCGAAGAACTTCAGACTAGTTGTGAGCGGCGGGGCGCGCCGTTCGAATGGTCCTTCGTTCTCGATGCGCTGCAGTTGGAACGAGATCAAGCGATTACCGTCGACTCAACACAAATTTGGTTTCATACCGAAACCCGCCGCTACGTCATTATCGATGCACCGGGCCATCGAGAATTCCTGCGAAACATGGTGACGGGTGCCGCTAGCGCCAACGCCGGCGTAATCGTGATCGACGCAGAACAAGGGGTCTCCGAACAGACTCGACGTCATGCTTATCTGCTTCATCTGATCGGCATTCCCCAGGTCGTGGTCGCCATCAACAAAATGGACCTGGTCGATTACTCGGAAGAACGGTTTAAGGCTGTCGAGGCAGAAATGCAGGCCTATCTCCAGGAAATCGGGCTTGAGGCACAGGTGATGATACCGGTCGCAGCGATGCATGGTGACAATCTAGCTGAACGTTCTTCAAATATGTCGTGGTACGAAGGGCCAACGGTCACGGATGCGCTTGATGCCTTTCCGCGCGCGGCTGCACCGATTGAACGCCCCTTCCGGCTCCCGGTTCAAGATGTATACCGCCAAGATGGCCGACGCTTGATTGTCGGACGAGTGGAAAGTGGCCAGCTAAAAGTGGGTAGCGACGTAACCGTATGGCCAACCCGACGCACAGCGAAAGTTACATCAATTGAGCAATGGGCTGCGCCTGACGAGGCGACTGAAGTTAAGGCTGGACAGTCGGTCGCGATAACTCTTGATGACGAACTCTTTATAGAGCGAGGCCACGTCCTTACTTTGCCAACGGCAGGGCCTCGATCGTCCAACGCCCTATCCGTTAAACTTTTCTGGCTGAGCCGCGATCCATTGCGACACGGTGAGTCCCTCACTCTAAAACTCGCGACAGCCGAGTATGATGTTGTTGTCGACTCAATCGATACCGTCATCGACGTCGGCGATTTAAGCCGTCATCGCGGCAACGAGGTGGCGCAAAATGGTGTGGCTGAGATCACACTGCGCTCTCGCAGCGACATGACTTATGACCTATTTCACGACATACCGGCCCTAGGCCGTGCCGTACTGCTCGACGGCTACCAGGTTGTCGGCGGCTGTATCATCGAAAGTGGCGGCGACATCGAAACCGCGTCCCGAAACCTGACGGCCGTGCCACAGTCCGTAAAAGCCGACGAACGCCAGGCCGCGAATGGCTACCCCGGTGCGGTGCTATGGATGTCTGGGCTTTCCGGCGCAGGCAAGTCGACCTTAGCCATGGCCTTGCAGCGTGAATTATTTAAGCGCGACATAAACGTCTACACACTCGATGGTGACAACGTCCGCAACGGACTAAACCGCGATCTTGGATTCAGCGAGGAAGAGCGCGAGGAGAACATTCGGCGCGTTGCGGAGGTCGCTAAACTATTCGCCGATTCAGGAACAATCGTGATTTCAGCCTTTATCGCTCCGACCAATTCGGCGCGGGCACAAGCACGTGAGATCATCGGCGATCAATTCCACGAAGTGTTTGTCAGTGCAGACATGAGTGTGTGTGAATCTCGAGACGTAAAAGGCCTCTATGCCAAAGCACGACGCGGAGAAATCGACGATTTCACCGGCATCTCATCTCCATGGGAACCGCCGAAAAATCCAGACCTCGAGGTTAATACGGGCGAACTCTCCCTCGACGACTCCCTGGTGAAAATGGTGTCCTATATCGAGCAAACGATACTAAGCAATCCTAAGTAAGAGAGTGACGGGTACTCACGTTACTCAAGGGTCGACCCGAACAAAACTAGACGCCAATGACGGATCCCCACTACCGTCGTATTGGGCTTTAGCCGGATACGGAAAAGCGGGACGACTGAAGTCGACCTTGTCAGCCCCAAGAGGCAAATCAGTTCCCGCGCTATCCACCCTGACATTCGGGTGCACGCCGATGAGAACGTCGGGCGCGTTGCCGTTTTCAACCCAATCTTCCATATGAGCCAAATAGTCGATGGCATAAGCCCCAGCTCCGCCCGAGCAATGATTCATTCCTGGGATCATGAAGAGACGATAAAAGTCCTGAGTTGCGTCTTGCCCGCCCATCGTTTTCGTGACCGTCTCGTAATAGTCGATGATGTTTAACGGTACTACAGACTGATCGCGCCAGCCTTGGTAGGTCAGAATCTTACCGCCGCGGGCTTTATATTTGCGCAAGTCCGGATTTGATCCGGTGTAGATATGCTCCATCAGACCAAGACGTTTGTAATCTTCGTCAAAATCAAAATCGGTCTGCTGCCACGACGGCCCTGGATCAGGCATGAAGTTCAAGTACCGGAACATATCGCCCATGAATTTCTCATAGACTGAGAGACCACCGTCCTCGCTGATGTAATTGCCGATCCAATTGAGCTCGGACCCGCGCTGAACGCCGCCAGTGTAAAGCGCCATACCGTCTGAATTGACTGGTCCATCGTACATTTTATTGACGGTCTCAACCTGAGCCGTGGTCAAACAATTGTCTCGATCGCGACCAAGGCATTGCAGCTCTGCCGGCTCAAAGTCACAGTCACGCGCATCGCCGATTAACCCATCTTCGAGACCGTCATTCATATCGCACTTAGCTATGACAGCTTGATGGATCATTGGCACCTTACTGGATGGCAGAATTTGCTTTCCGTCCTCATCGCGATTTGCAACAAGCGTCCACAGCAATTCCATACCTGCGCCAGTTTCATCGATCACTGGTGCACCGGCAACAATGCCGTCGAAGTCATAGGGAAAGCGCTGTGCTTCGACTAAGCCTTGGCGCCCCCCAGTCGAACAGCCCATGTAATAGGAACGCTGCGGCGCATTGCTATAGAAAGCTTCCGTGATCGCTTTGCCTGCAACTGTGACGACATGCGTGGCACGATAGCCAAAATCAATTTCAGCCTGTAGGTCGTTGTAGGCCCATTTGGCATCTAACGCCGTTGAGGTGTGCCCCATATCGCTGGCGATACAAGCATAGCCATCTTTGACGTGATTATTGCAAGCGGCAATGAAGACGGCGCCACAAAAGCCGCCGCAACCGCGCTTAAGAAATTTCCCGTTCCAGTTCTCCAGCGGGAGTCGCAGTTCGAATTCCACGCTCGAACTGACATAGCCCTTAACCTGGCAATAGGCCGGAACATCATCTGCAGCAGCAATCGTGTGCGTCGCCATGATGTGTGTTGATGCATCTATGACGTTCGAAAAATCCTGTGATTGGAGAGCCTGGCACTGAGCCTCCGAGGCCGCCTCAACATCACCAGCGCCGCTCGTCGCTACAAGTACAAGCGCGACGGCCGCTAACGTTAATCGACTTAGCATATCTCCACCCCTTCCCCGATCTAAGCGCTATGGTAGCCCTCTCTCCACCCCAAGCGTCAATGGCTTGAGCTAGATATGTGTTTTATTGCCTCACGTGTTTGTCACACTCAGCCCTGTGATTCTCTCGTAAAGTGCCTATAACAGGCCTCTCAACCGCCAGGACACTTTATGACCGACGTTTCCCAACCGCCTCTTCCGACCGGGCGGCTCAAAACCATTCTAACTTTGTCTCTGCCTATCGTTGGCGGCATGGTGTCCCAAAACATTCTTAATCTGGTGGATACGGCGATGGTTGGCCGGGTCGGCCCGTCGGCGTTGGCTGCGGTGGGTATTGCTGGGTTCGCCAATTTCATGGCGATCGCCATTGTTCTTGGGTTCGGGACCGGCGTTCAAGCCATCGCCTCACGACGCCTCGGCGAAGGCAAAGCGGGTGAAACCGCTATTCCCCTAAACGGGGGGCTGTTCCTCGCCCTCATTATGGGCGTGCCATTGACCATTATTCTTTATTTGGTCGCTCCATATGGCTTTCCGCTGCTCGTTAGTGACCCAGCCGTTGTTCAAGATGGTGTTCCTTATTTGCAAGCGCGCATTCTGGGAACGATAGCCATTGCCATGAACTATGCCTTCCGGGGTTTTTGGAACGGCATCAACATGTCTTGGGTTTACATGCGGACCCTCGTGGTCATGCACATCATCAACATCTTTCTCAATTGGGTACTGATTTTCGGCAACCTGGGCGCACCGGCCCTAGGCGCTGAAGGAGCCGGTCTTGCGACAACCATTTCGATCTTCGTCGGCACGGCACTATATGCGGTACAAGCCTGGCACCTGGCCCGAGATCGAGGATTCTTAGACCGTCTACCCCGCCGTGAGACGCTGACCAGTATTCTGAAGATTTCGATCCCCGCCTCAATCCAGCAGTTCTTTTTCGCCGCAGGCTTTACGGCCCTGTTTTTGATTATTGGCAAGATAGGGACTGCGGAACTCGCTGCAGCAAGCGTGCTCATGAACGTTTCCCAGACGGCGTTTTTGCCAGGTTTAGGGCTAGGCATCGCCTGTGCTTCTATGGTTGGTCAAGCGCTTGGTCGGGGTGATCCGGACGATGCTAAAGCCTGGGGATGGGATGTCGTAAAAGTTGGGGTCGCCGTTATGGGTGCTCTCGGCATCCCCATGATCTTCTTACCAACCCCGATCCTATCGATTTTTCTAACAGACCCCGCTGTTATCGCACTCGCCCGACCACCACTTATTCTTGTTGGGGCAACGATCTGGTTTGAAGCGGTCTCCATGATTTTGCTCAGCGGACTACAGGGCGCTGGAGCGGCCAAAATCGTCGCCAAGATTTCAGTCAGCCTGCAGTGGCTCATGTTTCTGCCCCTCGCCTATGTTATCGGACCGATAATGGGCTACGGCCTGATGGGAGTTTGGGCGTGGTTCATCACGTACAGACTCATCACAACACTCATCTTTGCAGGCTTCTGGCAGTTCGGAAAATGGCAACACATCAAAGTGTAATCCGACACCTAATCGTTTGATGTGTTTACACGCCGCGCGAACTCGGCCAATTCTTCATTGTAACGATCTGGATGTTGGAAAAATGGCAAATGCCCGGTGTCCTCGTAGAATGAAAATTCCGCGTCGGACAGCGTGTCCATCGCCACCTCTGAATCATTGGCGGGCATCATGATGTCTTCAGATCCGCGCGATAACAGCACGGGGATAGATACCTGATCAGCGATGTCCGTGTTGTCCAGCTTGCGCCCAGCCATAGCGCGCCGTACGTAGGCTGGCATCATCAATCCCATTGCCACTTGGGCTGACTTATCCACTTCGGTCATGGTGTCGGTATAAAACGTCGCCGCAGTATTATTCGCCGCGACTACGTTATCGTTCAAATTCATGGACCGGGTGCGCGCTGAATTTTCAAGCATCTCTTTGATGTTGTCAGACGGCGGGAACGGTGAGCGCGGCACCAATCCCCCAAGCGACCCGACCAGATTTACACCGGCGATATTGTCGACGCCGTAATGACGAATGTAATCGGATACTACGAACCCACCATAGGACCAGCCAACCACTACCGGCTTGTCGAGACCGGTCACCGCCATGACGGCCGCGACATCCCCTGCCCAAGCCTGTGAGGGTCCCAACAAATCAGGTTGCCATGGCTTGCCGGACAAACCGTGGCCTCGCATATCAAACGCAACAAGATAAAAGTCGTCGGCCAAACTGGACTCAAACTGCAGCCGAAACGCTTGCGATGCTTGCGCCATACCATGAATCAGCAAAATACCTGGGTTCTTGGGGTCCCCAGCAGTCATGACATTCAGGGGCACACCGCCGTAGCCCTCAACCATCTGGAACTCTGGCTCAGCCTGTGCCTGTGTCACGAGGATCAACGGAACGACAACGGCAAGAACGGCTACAAGGAACTTCATTTTGGAACTCCGACAAAGAAAGTAGACAGATCAGCTTATCCGCCTTGCATCGGGAACGAAAACCGGCCAGATAGAAGACAGTTACTCGTTGACCAAATAGGTGGATTTAGACCCATGTGGATTTGGAAGTTTATCAAGGGATTGGGCCGTTTCTTCGCAGACATCCTGTTTTTGATCGTTGCCGTCATTCTCGCCTCAATAGTATTTGCGAACACCGGCCTGATTTTGACCCTCGTTCTGGCAATCCCAGTTTGGCTGGGGCTGGCGTGGATTTACAAAGGTGTTTTCGGTCCAAGGCAAGTCGTAGCTTAGAGGCGACAGCCTTGCGCACCCCCCTCATTGCGGTTGTCGCGCTCTCATTGACAACAATTGGTGCAGCACCGACTGTTGGCGCGGACAATGATCCTTACACCGGCGCACCCGGACCGTACGCGGTGACCTACGCCCGCAATGTGGTCCTCGACGAACCGGAACGCCCTGAGCCCTTCGTCGTTCAAGTTACGCGCCCGGTCGAAGTTAAAAATTCACCTGTCATCGTTTTCTCTCACGGCTTCCGCTGTGAGTTGGCCGGTAATGACCCGTTGGTGGGTCACTGGGCCAGTCATGGATACACGGTTATTCAACCGCAACACTTGGACGCCGAACCCAATTCAAAAATCGATGTTTACCCGCAGCATGTGAACTGGACCGAACGGCGTCGCGACATGGAACGCAGTTTAGACCTGCTTGATCAAATCGCCGCGGCCGTTCCTGAAATTGCCGGTACGTTAGACCTCTCAAACGTGATTGCGGCCGGGCATTCCTACGGCGGCCTGACCGCGCAATCTTCAGGTGGCGCGAAGACCTTCTCGCGCGGTGAACCCAATACCCTCGTGCATGAACCAGACCCTCGCTTTAAAGCCGTGGTCGCGGTGTCACCACCAGGCCGTATGCCAGGCTTTGTCGACGAGAATTCGGCTAAAACCATTAGCCTTCCGATGATCGTAACAACCGGGACCGAAGACTTTGTCCCTCCGATGATGCCGACCTGGGAAGTTCACATCGACACATATGTCGACGCTGAGCCCGGCGACAAATACCTCGCCGTCATTGAAGGCGCAGACCATCGCTTTGGTGGATTAATTTGCGGCGACGTGGGTGCTGAGCCGATGACAGAGCAGATGGCAATATTGAACGCGACAACTCTCGCCTTTATCAACTCCGTTGTTCAGGAGTCATCCCAAGCGCAAGCATATCTAGACGAGTTAGCTAGAGCTGGAAAAACGGAAACGATGTTTGCCTTCGAGACGAAATAGCCGCCTCTAGGTATAGCGGCCCACGGCTTTGTAGAGTTCTTCAACAACGGCGAGTGCCGGAAACACTTCGGTGAGCGGAACAGGAAAAGGCTCCCCCTTATCAAGGGCGCGCGTCGCTTCCTCAATCACCGCCAGATGCCCCGGCCCAAAGAAAAAATCATCGTCGTGCGGCTCCGCTGGCGGTGGATATGGCAATCCGTTGACCGATGTAATGGAATGGCCAGACATTTCAACACGCCCGCTCTCGCCTTCAATTATGCAGCACACCGGCCCGTCTGCCCGTTCATTCACCGCCTCGATTTTTACATGCCCCATACAGCCGGACGAAAACGCCAATGCGACATCGATACCAGTTTCTTGAGGACCATCGCTGAGTGACGCTTGCACGGCTGATGGTGCGCCCAACCACCACAAAAGAAGATCGATGTAATGTAGTCCAATGGTCCGCAGCACACCGCCGCCGGATCGATTGGGATCGGCGTGCCAACCCGTTAACCCGGCCAGGTTGCCAGTAAATGTAACCGTGCGCGGAACCAAAGCTTCACTTTCAATGAGCGCCTTAATCCAGCGGCTGTGATTCTGCGCTCTTTGATTGAGGACAACACCCAACGGTACACGGAGTTCTTTCGCCTGCGCGTCGAGCGCTTCCGCTTCAGCGCGTGTTTTACCAATCGGTTTTTCGCAGAGCACGGGCACGCCGGCATCCAAGGCTATCTGGGCAAGCCCCGCCTGCGTATCGTTCGGCGTTGCGACAACGATAGCATCGGCGTCAACATCGTTCAGCGCCGCCGCCAGATCAGGAAAAAGTGGCGTCGAACCCTTGTCCTTGACGTTCGGATCAATGAGTCCGGCGAGGGTCGCGCCAGGGGTTTTCTGAATAGCCGCCACATGACAGCGACCCGCTTGTCCCACACCCGCCACCAACCATCGAATCACGACGACACGTCCATCCCACCATCGACCGTCAATATAGTGCCAGTTGCCCACGCCGAATCGTGAGACGCTAGAAAGAGTATGGCTGGTACAATGTCGTTGGGAGTACCAACACGCCCGAGCGGCATAGCTTTGTCTAACGCCTCTCGCATTCCTGGATTGGCATCCCACACGGGCGTGGTTGCTGGCGTTTCGACAGGGCCAGGAATAACAGCGTTAACACGAACTCCCTTTGCCGCAAGCTCTTGGGCAAGACAGCGCACCATCGTGACACTCGCTGACTTTGCCGCAGCGAAGTGAGAAAGTTCCGGCGCTGGCCCTTTGTGCAAACTAGACCCGACGTGAACGATAGAGAGTTTTCGTTTTTCGTTGATCGCCCGCCTAGCCGCTTCTTGGCCACATCGCCAAAAGCCACAAAAGTTTAGCGATAGGGTTGCGTCCATCATCGCGTCATCGACATCGAGCGCAGCCATACGTGACGCACCACCAGCGCACGTAATCAAAATGTCGGGTGCGCGATCCAGGCTGGAGAAAAATGCAGCGACGGACTCGCGATTTGTAACATCGAGGTACTCGGAGGAATTGGGTTTCGCCTGAATATCACCGGCAACAACAGAAGCACCCTCGTCTCGCAACTGCTGAACGCAAGCCGCGCCAATCCCTGACGCGCCGCCGGTTACAACGGCTAGTTTTCCCGTAAAGGTACCGCTCACTCCTGCTCCTTGAAATCAGGGTACTTTCCCATGCTCAGAAAAAGGAGTGCGCCAATAACAAATAGCACTGCGGTCGAGTAGAGAATGAATTCGTAACTACCCATCGTGTCGTAGGACCAACCGAACACTGCCGGCGCAGCACCCGACCCTACAGCAAAGAAAATGAACTGGCCGCCGTACAATTTCCCGTAATGCTTCATGCCGAAGTATCTGCTGGTCATGAACGCGATAATATCGAGCTCCGCCCCTGCGGCGAGACCGACTGCCATCGCTGCAATCGTAATGCTGACGGGACTCAGGACATCTTGCGCCAGAAGCAAACATGATACGGCTGGTATGATAAGAAAAATGCAGGCGATCATTGGGGCCCATACACGATCGATCAAATAGCCGACAACCAGGCGACCGACAATCACCATAGTGCCGACAAACCCAGCGTAAGATGCCGCTTCTGTTGCTTGATATCCCTTATCCATAAGCATCGGAACAAGGTTGGAAATTAAGCCGCCAACGCCATAGCAGATGAACAGCAAAGCGATTCCCATGGCCCAAAAACGGTAGCTGAAAATTGCTTCCTTCGGCTCCATACCCTCCATAGCTGGCCGGGAGTGCTCACCCTTGCCGGTAACATCTCGCTCATGAAAAAAGAAATAGGCGATTGGAAAGGCAACGATCAACAAGGTTGCCCCGATTGCTTGATAGGCTTCACGCCAACCGAAAGTTTGAATTAACCAAGCCGCATAAAGTGGTCCAGCCGCCGCGACCAACCCGGTTCCCATCATGGTCAAACCCAGAGCGAGACCACGATTGCCATCGAACCAAGTAATGACGCCGCGAGTCCAGGTTACTGGAAACGTTCCAGCGGCAATGATCGCCATAAAAATCCACAGTGCGTAGTACGTCCAAATTTGGTCTGTCGTCAGAGACAATGCTGCGAATGAGATACTCAGCGCGAACATCGAGAATAGTGCCAACTTTCGCGCCCCAAGTTTGTCGGTCAGCACGCCAATGAATGGCCCTGTTAGCGCAGCACTGATCATGACAAAGGAGAAGGCGAACTGGGTTGCGCCCCTGCTCCAGCCAAATTCCTGAGTGATCGGAACGACGAACACACCGTGGGTGTAAAAAACGATTCCGGTCAGACCGGCTCCGACACCGATGATGGCGCCAAGCAAAGGCTGCCACCCGGCGCGAAATTCTTTAGCGAATTGAGACGAATCAGAAGACATTTAGGCGGCCCCCCAGCCGATACATGCGCGAGACGGAAGCGACAATACTAAGTGTAGCAGCTAGAGGCCTAACGAACAGCCTTGGCCGCAGCCGCGCCCGACAGCCATCCAAAGGCCGTCGCGGTCAGAAGCCCGTTCCCTGCCATATAACCCCAGCACGACGGGCCGGAAATCCCCCGGGCAGCGCCGCCGCCAGCGAACAAGTTCGGCAACAAAGAGCCATCTTCCCGCTTAACCTGGCCATTGTGATCAACAATAAGGCCGCCTTGCGTATGGAAAAGCGCCGCACTCACCTTCACCGCGTAGTACGGCGCAGTCAGAACGGGATGGCCCGTGAAGTCACGCCCGAATGAATCCTGTTTCTCGCCACGGGTCAGGGCAGCAACATCTTCGACGGTACCACGAAGTGTATCCGGCAGCTTTGTGACCGCGACCAACTCGTCGAGGGTGTCGGCGCTGCGAATACAGTTCGCTTTGAGCGCGTCGTGGTAGTCGTCGAACTCTTTCATCACGTTGTGACAACGTTCGTCGTAAATACTCCAGGCAAAGTGTCCTGGCTGGGCAACGATCTCAACTGCTTGCTCGGAGTAGCCCTTAGCTTCGTTGGAAAAGCGTTTGCCTTCCGCGTTGACTTGAAACCCGCCTTCCATGATGTGGGCCCACAAAATCGGTACACCCTGGCCGTAGGCCAAGCCGCCATGCCCCTGATAAGCATGAATATCACCGACGGCGGCGTTAAGGTCTCGCCCCCACCGAATGGCATCTCCTTTATTACCGGGATGACCAAAGAATTCTGCGGCGACAATTTCGGGTATGTATTCTTGGAGCATGTCTTGGCTACCGGCAAAACCACAACACGCCAGTATGAGTGCTTTGCAGCCAAGGTCTTCGACTGTGCCATCTGGCCGCGTAATGCGTACGCCATGCACATGTCCGGCAGCGTCTGCGAAAAGGTCCGTGACCGGCGCCTCAAGCACCACATCTAAACTGTTGCGAGCCATGGAGTCATGCAACGCGCCCATCAGCTCTGATCCGGTGCGGTTGGGTGTTCCGTGCATGCGACGAACGCTGTGGCCGGGATAATCAAAGGAGTCGACCAACGACAGCGGCACGCCGCAGGTGTCGGTCAACCATTCAACAGTCGGCGCCGACACAGCAGCCATATGCGCAGCCATATCAGCATCAGTCTGGTCTTTTGTTTTGTGCATCAAGTCAGCGGTGAAAAGATCAGCGGAGTCTTCGATCCCCTTTTCCTTTTGGAACCGACTGCCTGCACCGGGAATTAAACCGGTCGACATCGCCGTCGTGCCGAGCGCAGATGAGTCCCGCTCCAACACCAGAACCTCTGCCCCGGATTGATGGGCCGATAAAGCCGCGGTCAAACCGCACCCTCCGGCACCAATAACCAAGACATCTACCTCGCCTGCAAGGTCTGCCTTATCCGGACTTAGAACACTCATAGCTGAACCTTTATCTGTAATGCGCTGCTGCCACGGACCTAATCTACAAAGCTGATTTTGTCGTAGCTGATGTGACCGATGGCGATCTCATAGCCCTGGATTTTGCTGCTTACGGCATCGAACCGCGCCGTTTCATACAAGAGTATCGCGGGCGCGAGGCTGAGCTGGTGGGCCATCACCTCTTGCGTCAGCTTGCGGCGTTCCTCCAGATCAAACGCAGCCTCGGCTTGGGCGATCAATGGCGGCACGGAGGGATCACAAAACCACGGCTTAATCCATAGACAAGAATGCCGCACCATAGGGGTCAAGGCGTCTAGCGACGGATTAACGCCATAGTCGATGCCGATTGCCTCACCCGACCAATCTCCTTGATAGACACCTCGGGCATATTGAGTAGCGGGAATCTGACGCAACGACAGAGTCACGCCGACCCGGGCCAAATCAACCGCGACCTGTTGATAGACCTGAGGGGCAAAAGACGCACTGCCCAGTAGAATTTCTGCCGAAAAAGAAAAACCGTCCGGGTACCCAGCCTCGATAAGCATGGCCTTGGCGCGCGCCGGATCATAGGGCCACGGCTCAATATCTGGATTCCACCCGAAAGCAAAGCTGGGAGTCGTTTGAGTCGCCATTTTGGCGTATCCGCCAAGCAAGCCTAACGCGATAGCGTCTCGGTTCACCGCATAATTGAGTGCCCGTCGGACGCGTATGTCTTGCAATGGAGATTTTTTCTCGGTGATAAACGCCAAGACTTGCATGCTGGGATCAAAGCCAATCACCATTTTGTGGCCGGCCGCCTCGACAAGTGAGATTTCATCCGGACCCAGCTGTGCCCCAATGTGAAGTTGACCGGAAAGCACACCCTGAACCCGCGCAACCGGCTCAGCTGCTGCCGTAAATTCGAGTGCATCGACGAGTGGTTGACGCCACGCGGTTGGAGACCGGACGAGCTTCATCCGGGCCGGGGCAGACTCCGTAATCATGAAGGGACCGGACCCGATAGGCGCTGCAGCAAATTCATCGGCGCCCATATCTGCCCAATATCGCGGCGGGACAATCTTTAGTGCAGCGATTTTGTGAGGAAGTAGCGCATCAGGTGCGGACGTCCGAATGCGTACTGTCGTGTCATCAACCGCTTCAACAGCGATAATCCCAGCCAATTCGCGGGTGACCGGATAGGTTTTGCCAAGGTCGGTTTGCATAATCGCGTAGGTCGCAGCAACTGCGGTTGCATCAACGGGTTCACCGTTAGAAAACTGAGCGCCCGGGCGAAGATAAAACAGCCACGACGTTTCATCCTCCGATTCCCACCGTTCCGCGAGCATCGGCACGGGTTGGGCATCATTATCAACTCTGGTCAGACCCTCGAAGAAGGCGGCGTAAGTGTAGAGCGGTGGTAAACCGCTCGTGGTGTTAAAGGGATTGCCACGCGACGTGGAAAAACTCGTAATCCCGACACGGAGGGTCGTCTCGGCGAGTGGCGTAACCGAAGGGTGCAGAGCAAAGGCCAACAAGAGACAAACAGCTGCACTGCGGCGCGTTAAACAATCTGACATGAAATCCCTTCGGTCTGGCTATCGCAGCGAACTATAGCATGGGCACGAGAGATAAAAGGACCTAGTGCTGCAAGGCGCCATCAGGCGATGCTGTCGCCGGCGCAACGAAATCGGGTGGTGGCAGGGTAGATGGGTCCGCATTCGTTTCCTTGCCCTGAGCGCGCAGGACCGCAGCAACATTGGTCTGACAAAACTCTGGGCTGTCGTCACCATCGAACGGTTTTTTGTAATGTGCCGCGACTGAACGCCGCTGAATCGCTCGTTCAAACCAAGCCGCGAGGCCTGGACGACCGTCTCGCCAGTTAAAGTGAACCGGCGCCGGTGGTGGCAGCGTAATTTCAATCTGACGTTCAAAGAACGTCAAGGCTTGCAGGGTTCCAATTTGGCCAATATCGAAGGCTGCAACGCGCCCAACATCCTGCTCCATTGCATCGAGAGCCCGGATCAATTTTGGCCAATGCCACTGCACGATGTGCACACCCGGGTCATCGACAAGACGCTCGTGAATGATTCGCGTCACAATATCAAAAAGAGGTCAGCCCGTGACAATCTCGTTAACGCATCCCATCGATCAGGACCCGACGCAGGAAACACCCGGACCGCATTGGCGCTGATTGAATCAAGATACTCCGCAACAGTCTGGCTGCCGAAGAGGACAGTGCCATCCTCAAGGGCAAGCGTCGGCACTTTCGCAAGAGGGTTAATGGCCGCGATCGAATAACCATGCTCCCGCGGATAAACGGGCACTTCTTCGATCTGGTCCCAAACCCCGACCTCTTCGGCCACAACAACGGATTTATGGATGAAGTTGTGAGTCGGTGAATAAAAAAGTTTCATCGCCATAGCTACGGCCTTAGGTCCACAACCATCGTGCCCATTTAATCAGCCGAGCACCAACTCGTTCTGATCGGTGTGTTCGAACACCTTGCCGTAAATATCAACCATCATTGTCTCGGCATAGGACAGTCGACCATCGCCCACGATCACCCTGTGCCGAAACTCCGTTGTGCGCGCTTTGTCGAGCATGAACGGCGATTGGATAATACCCCATCGCGGATCATCGATTTTCGCCGCGACTTCGATAATCACACGGCCGTCCCTATCCACTTCCCCGGCATAGGTGCCACCGGCAAGAACACAGACGCCGCGAGGGATAGTAAGTGAATGCATGATAGTGCCCGCCTCTGCATCCCACATCCAATAACCGGTCTCATTGTGAAAAACTTTGCCGTCCGATTTCCGCGTCACAATTTGATGATAGTGAAGCGCCGCAAGATTCTGTGACTCTGCGTTCGTGACGCCACCCACGACTGAGAAGGTGATTTGCTCGTGAAACGGATTGGTTTCTTTGCCATCCGGGTCGGGCGCAATATCGATTCCGTCCTCGCCACGCCACACACCGACCATGCCCTGTAGCGGGCCAAAGTCTATTTCTGTCGTTTCACCCATTCTGATACCTCAGTTCTAGCCCGATAAAAACATTCTCAGATGAGCACCCAATCAAGGCTACATCACCCACCTACCGAGCTGATCTTAGTGACTAAGAGAGGTTTTACCTATGATCGTGGTCAATATGTTTGGAGCTAACGTTAAGCCACCCGGCCCGGTCAACATAGCCATCAACCCGGCTACGGAGTTCGGCGAACGGTAGCCCTTTTGAGACCCAATCTGCCCGGTGAGCGCCAAGTTCATTCACCCGCTCTGCCCACTCCGGCCCGAGAATTTGGTCTCTGAGGAAATCCCTTAGAATCCGTGACAGACCGGCGACTTTGCCGTCCGTTGATACTGTCACCTGCAAATTGCCCCGTCGCAAAATTGCGGGCATGTGGAAGTCGCACAAATCCTGCCGGTCATGAACGTTCACGAAGGCACCGACTGCATGAGACCACTCGACAATGGCTAGGGTATCGCTCTCTTCAATGTCACAGACGTAAACCACACCATACTTGGCCCGTTGAAAATCTATTTCCGAGGGTAAGCGGCGCCGCAGGCCGTCTCCCGCAAGCTCCACCACGTTGGGTTCTGGGGCAGTCGCAAAGGTGGTCACATTTTCAGCGCCGCTGGTCTGCAGAATGCCTAGCCGTTGCGCGGCGGCGAAGCCGTTACCAACGACAGCGACCGGTGTCTTCGCGACATTCAGCATGACCGGAAGCATTAGACGTTCCCCGGCAGAGTGGCTGCGACGTCAAGAGCGGCATAGGTCAAGATGCCGCGCGCGCCAGCACGTTTGAACGCCAACAATGATTCGTGAAAAGCTTTTGTTCGATCGAACAGGCCCTTCTCTGCTCCAAGACTGAGCATCGCGTATTCACCACTGACCTGATAGGCGAAAACAGGGACATTAAATTCCCGCACCACATCACGAATCACGTCGAGATAGGGCATTCCCGGTTTGACCATCACCATGTCGGCACCCTCAGCAATATCTAACCCAACTTCGCGCAGCGCTTCGGCAGAGTTCGCGGGGTCCATTTGGTAGGAGGTCTTATCAGCCGTCCCAAGGGCCGTTGATGAGCCAACAGCGTCACGGAACGGGCCATAAAAACAGGACGCATATTTGGCGGCGTAAGACAGTATAAGCGTGTCCGTGAAGTTGTGTTCTTCGAGCGCCGCACGGATGGCGCCAACACGTCCATCCATCATATCTGACGGCGCAACGACATCGCATCCCGCTTCGGCGAGGGTGAGAGCTTGGTGCACGAGTACGGCTACTGTCTCATCGTTCTGGATTACACCGTCCACGAGCAGACCATCGTGTCCATGGGTTGTGTAAGGGTCTAAGGCCACATCGCAGATGACACCGAGATCAGGGACTTCAGCCTTAAGCGCTCGGACAGCGCGACAAATTAGTGAATTTGGATTCCAGGCTTCGGCGCCGTCTTCAGTTTTCAGCGATACGTCTACCGCTGGGAATAGAGCGACGGCCGGTATACCAAGCTCAGCGGCTTGACGGCCCGTCTCAATAGCCAAGTCAATTGTCAGACGATCAACACCCGGTAAACTCTCGACAGGTTGGCGTTGATTCTCGCCTTCAATAATGAATAGCGGCAAAATGAGATCAGCGGGAAGAAGATGAGTTTCACGGACCATTCGGCGCACCCAAGGAGCCTGACGGGTACGACGCAACCGGGTCGCCGGAAACAACGCTGGTGGGTTTGAACCTGCGGAAACCACCTCAAGCCGCTTTCTGCATGGCTTCAATCATGCCTATGCCATCAGGCTTTGGAGCAATGTGCATATGACCCCACCGAAGAGTCCTTTGATTGAGCACACGCGCGTGAATACTCACAGCAGTTGCCCGCGAGAGGCGGTCATCCAATTTATGTTTCGTAAGAAGCGATTCAAATACCTGAAAGGATCGAGGAGAATAAAACGGCACGATGATTTCTTCATCCGAGTGAAAAGCGTCGACCACCGCATGGGGTAGGCTTTCCGCTGCCTCCATTTCATAAACAGCAACTCTGCGGATTCGATTTGGCCGTGCAAGTGCAAGATCACGCGAAACATGATGTGCCGATGCATAGAGCCCCGCACGAAAGGGGGCAGCGTCAATAACAGACAGAAGCGTCTCTGCCGTACCGCCCCCATCGACGACATCCGAGAAGTTAGCATTCCGGGCGGCAGATGCCGTCGCCGATCCGACGGCGAATACTGGAAGGTCCCGAGAGACAGGGTTCCTCGCGATAACGTCTACCGCGATTTGGCTGGTCACAATCAATGCATCAATGTTGTTGAGTGCAGTTTTGGGCCAAGGCGAAGGACGAGACGTCAGAACAGGGCATGCGAGAAGCTGGTGCCCGCAACCGTCGAACGCGCGGTACATCTCGAAGTCATATTCAACCGGTCTGGTATTGATAATCATGCCGATAAAAGTCGTTGCGCAGGCTCACGCAACTCACCACCGAGGCGCAGACCCAATGACTCAGCGTCGTCAACAAGCCCGCTGATCAGCCCAGGCCACTCTTGAGTGCCATCTTCGGAGACCAGCAAAGCCGACAGTTCCAATCGGTTTCCCTTGGCCCGCGCCGTCGCCCCTAAAGCAAGAGCATCAGGCTGCGGCAATGATCTCAATAAAGCGCGCTCAGCTGTTACCTCTGCGGAGGTCGGGGCGTGATCAATCAACTGCAAAGCCCGGCGCGCCATGAAGTTTTCTGAATGACAGACAACGCCAATGGCGCCTTGCGCTGGGTCGGGCGGCAAAATGTTGAGTGGGAAAATTTCTTTGGCGTGAGCCAACAGGTCGAGACGTGCCAATCCGGCATAGGCGAGAATCGTGCCGTCAAATATTCCATTCTCCATCTGCGCAACTCTCTCCTCGACATTTCCCCGCAACAGAGAAAACTGGAGGTCTGGCCGCAGCCGTCGCAACAGGGCCCGCCTGCGGATCGACGACGATCCGAAAACAGCGCCACTAGGCATAGAATCCAAGGACTTAAAGTTGGGCGCCACCAGCACTTCTCGAGGATCCTCTCGCTGAAGGGTCGCCCCGATAACCATGCCCGCTTGCATTGTCGGCGCCATATCTTTCATGGCGTGGACAACGCAATCGATCTCACCACTCGCCACGAGGGCATCCAGATTATCTGTGAACACCCCACGGCCACCTAGCTCTTCTAGGCTGGATGATCGGTTTCGATCGCCAGGCGTATCGAAAACGACGATCTCAATATTGCCCTGGAGGTCGGGCACTTGGCGGTGTAGAGCCTCCTGCACCATTTCGACCTGTACGCGGGCGAGGCGGCTGGGTCTGGTGCCAATACGCAGTTTAGGCCACAGCACGAGATATCTCCCGTGATCGCCACGCCCGAGAGAGGACGTCTGACAACCCATTCGCGAGGTCGTCGATCATTTCATCGGTGTGAAGTGGGGTCGGTGTTAAACGCAGGCGTTCTGTACCGGGTGCAACGGTCGGTGCGAAGATCGGTTGGATATAGAGGCCGTAGTCATCGAGCAGTAACCGGGCGGCTTCCCGGGTCACGAAGGGGTCACCGATGATCGTTGGAACGATGTGCGAGGGTTCATTGCGGAACGGTATACCGCGCGCGCGCAAAGCCTCTTTCAAACGCTGGACTTGCCCTTGGTGCTTCGCCCTCAGTGTAGAATTCTGACGGACGTGGCGAATAGACTCTAAGGCCGCGTTAGCGAGCACCGGAGACAAAGCCGTCGTGAAAATAAAGCCCGGTGCAAAGCTACGGATATAGTCAATTGCTCGACACGACCCCGCGACGTAGCCACCCATGACTCCGAATGCCTTGGCCAATGTACCTTGGATAAAGTCGATATCCTGTGCAACACCCTGAGCAGCGGCGACCCCCGCCCCATCTTCTCCATACAGACCAACCGCATGGACTTCGTCTACATAGGTCAACGCGTTGTATTGCTTTGCCAGTGCGGCGATGGACGCGAGAGGCGCGACGGTGCCATCCATCGAATACACAGACTCACATACAATGATTTTAGGTCTCTCGGGATCCAGCGTCGACAGGAGTTGCTCTAGATGCCCGGCATCATTGTGACGGAAGATATGCTTTTCCGCTTTGCTATGCCGGATTCCGGCAATCATGGACGCGTGGTTCATTTCGTCGGACAAGAGCACGGCGTTCGGCAACCGGGACGCCAACGTGCTGATCGCTGCCTCATTGGCAACATAGCCGGAGGTGAATAGAAGCGCGGCCTCTTTGCCGTGTAGTGACGCGATCTCATCTTCGAGCTGGGCATGAACATTGTGGGTTCCGGCAATGTTGCGTGTCCCACCGGCACCAGCACCGAACCGCGTGGCCGCCTCATGCAGCGCGGATTCCACAACCGGGTGCTGCCCCATTCCCAGATAGTCGTTAGAACACCAAACGGTTACCTGTTGCACTTCGTCCTGCCGGTGAAGTAACGCAGCGGGGAACGCTCCTGGCAACCTCTCCAACCGCGCAAAATTTCGGTAAAAGCCGGCCTCTTTCAGCGCGGTCAATTCTTGATCAAAAGCCGCGTCATAGTTAAACGTCGCCTCCGGTTGAGGAGGACGAACCTGCCGGAACGTCAGCGGCGATGGTTTGGGTTGGCCAGTCACAGCGCACCTCTACGCCGCGGGGGTCAAAGACGGGCGGTGGATACCGCACTCGGTTTTCGCCTGACCCTGCCAACGCCCGGCCCGTTGATCTTCTCCGGCTTCTACCGGCATCGTGCAGGTAAAGCAGCCGATCGAAGGGTATCCCTGCCCCACCAAAGGATGCGGGGGCAAACCATGTGTTTCGAAATACGCGGCAAGGTCAACTTTTGACCAATTCAAAAGCGGACTTAGAACAAGACGACCATCTTGAATTTGAACGCCTGACGCCCGTCCTCGATCAGTGTTCTGAAATTTCTTGCGGCCGGTTATCCATGC
>WLXB01000186.1 GCA_012103295.1 Alphaproteobacteria bacterium
GATCAGCCGACGCCATTGGAGCCGTGGCCGCCAGGCCTCGCTGGGCAGCCAGTTTGCCATCCGCACAATTGCCCTGGCTCTGGCCTTGTTGTCTATCAACCTGCTGGCGGATCGCTCGTCATTGGCCTTTAACAACCGCGTGGACCTAACCAGTGAATCCCTATTCACGTTAGATCAGACCACGCGGCAAACCATTGGTGACGCTCAAACCAATGACCGGCCGGTCACGATCCAAGCCTTCCTGCTCAAGAGCTGCCATTATTCTGCGCAAGCGAACACGTGCGAACGCATCATCACCGTTGCTGGGATCATTCACCCAGGCCTGACCGTAAGCGTCACACGTTGCAATGAGATCTGCCTTTGGAATCGTTAGAACTGGCCGCAAAACGCGGACACCGTTTCTCTTTGTATCTGGCGCGATTGCAGCTAACCCATCAACACCTGACCCACGCACCAATCGATAAAGAAAAGTCTCTGCTTGATCATCGGCATGGTGTGCTGTCATCAGAGCGGAGATACTATTCTCACGGCACCATCCGCACAGGAGGTCAAATCGGGCGTCACGTGCCGCAGCCTGAGGACTCCGATCAAGCGTTTTGATAGTTTCACCGTGCTCCCAGGCTAGAGTTTCATGCTCCATTTCAAATTTGCTGAGCCACCGAGAAACCTGTTGGGCTTCTGATTGGCCCTCTTCTCGCAAGCGATGATCGACAGTTACCCCGACAACTCGCAAGCCACGGGCATCAACCCATTCTTTCATAAGACGGCATAGAGCCATGCTGTCCGGCCCACCGGACACAGCGACGGCAAAACGTTCACCGGCAACAAACGGCCTAAACGCCTCCATTAAATCCGCAAATATCTCGGAAGAAACCGACGCTCCGACAATCGATTTATGCGTATCTTCGATCACATGTGGCATGTGCTACTCGCACTTCAACCGGGCCCGCTCCGTTTGCGCCCTGCGACGGATCGTATCATTCGCTGATGGATACTCCGTAGCCAGCCGCGTCAGCGCCGTGCACGCACCATCGGTTTGGCTGAGACGTGCCATAGACAGCCCCAACTTCAACAGATTGTCTGGTCCTTTGGTACTGCTCGGATAAGCTTGATAGCCCGATAAAAACTCAACGGCAGCCTGCTCAAAGTCGCCACGCACATAGTAAGTTTCGCCAAGCCAATACTGGGCATTTCCGGCGAGATCATCAGTACCGTTCGCTTCCAAAAATAGGCGGAGCGCCTTCTCAGCCCGAGCATAGTCAGCCTGCCGAAGAATATTAAACGCATAGTCATACTGTTCTTTGGGGGTTCCAACCGGTAGCGCCGTGAACTCTGTTGTAGGGTCCGGGGCTGTTCCAATGCGTGCCGTCGCCACTGGGCCAGACGTCGGTGCGGCTTGAATGTTCGGTGGCGCGACGGGAAGTTCTTGAGGCGGAGGAAAAGCTTGAGCCGCCTCCGAAGATGGCGCCGGAGGCAAAGCCTCGCCTTCAGAATCAGTTCGAAGAACGCCAAATGTGTTTCCGTCGTTCACGAGACCTGGTTGTGCTGGCGCGGTAAGAGTGCTGCCCGGTGCGACTTCAGTTGTTACGCTGGTAGGTACACCCGGCGCCACCGTCTGCGTCAGCGGTTGTGGCTGTACGGGGGCGGACATGGGCATGTCTAAGTTTGGTGCCAACCTGGTGTCTTCTGGAGTACTCACCCGCGACTGCAATGCTGGCGCACCACTCGTTTGCGCTGGTTGGGGCTGGGGCGAAACTGAACCGAATTGATTTGCTGATGGGGCTGCAACGGCAGCCGATACGCCGACCGCCTGCTCCAAAACCGCCAAGCGATAGGACACGTCATTGGACATTTGCTGCAATTCAGCCCGCATGCGCGATACTTCGAAACGAGTTTCCTCGACTTGACCTGTCAGCGTTTCAACCAGACGCTCCAATTGCTGGACACGAATTTGGATGCGACTGGCAACGTCCGCCGGCATCGCTTGATCAACGGTTCCAGTGTTTGCAGGAATGGACGGTGTTTGGATGTTTCCGCCTACGGATCCCTGAAGACCTTGAAGCTGGCGCTCAAGTTGACCCAAGCGTTCGTTCATGACGCGCATATCGAGCGGTGTCTGAGCGACCGCGACTGGGGCGATAAATAGAGCTAATGCGCAGGCTACTTGCCCAACACGTTTTAGCGACGGAATTAATTGAACGATCATAGCGCAACAACTTACTTGGTGAGGCACGCGTCTTACCGTGGACGCACGGCAGAAATAAGGCAAACGGCGGCCCCTGCCATGCAGAGCGCCGCCGTTCTAATACTCAGTCCCGAAAGCCTTTCAGCGGCTTTCGATCTAAAATTTATTGTACGACAGAAACGCCGCGACGGTTCCGGCTCCAGCAATCATCGCTAGAGGCCACACACACCGGCCGTTCTTTGCCATACGAAATTGTTCGAACGCGACTTGGCGCCACACCTAAAGAAACCAGGTAATCCTTGACTGCATTCGCGCGGCGCTCGCCCAGACCAAGGTTGTATTCGCGGGTTCCGCGTTCATCACAGTGCCCTTCGACAACAACCGACTGCGACGGGTTCTGGCCGAGCCAGGAAGCCTGACCACGGAGCGTCGCTTGAGCGGCAGCGTTGAGGTTGTATTCATCGAGACCAAAATACACACCATTGCCAACCACTTGGTTGAAGTATTCGGCTGAATCCATCGCTGGACCAGACGGAGCAGCGGACGCGGCAGGTGCTGGCTCACTGGTCGACATATCTGAACCCATGTCGTCCTTATTGCTGGCACACCCAGCCAAGAGAGCTAGTGCGGCGACGGCGCTAGTGAAACGAACCATCATTTTATTTATTCCCCTTCGGTCACAAGACTGACGTAACTATGCACAAAACGGCTATTTTCCGCACCTGTTTTATCAGGTGCATGGTGGGACGCAAGTTATTCCATTAGCTGTTCCCGCAATAAAAACACGCGAGAACGGCTTTGGTTTCATTTTTTTATGGTCGGAGACCTATGGAATTAACGGGGACCAAGCCGGATCAGAGGCATCCTGCGGCGTCACCATCTCC
>WLXB01000055.1 GCA_012103295.1 Alphaproteobacteria bacterium
TCATGTTATCCCGCTGTATACACCCGAATGTCGACAATGTGAATACTGTCTTTCGCAAAAAACCAATTTGTGCCAGGCCGTTCGAGCCACTCAAGGCCAGGGCTTGATGCCCGATGGCACCAGTCGCTTCTCTCTCAACGGCAAACCGATTTTTCACTACATGGGATGTTCGACGTTCTCCAATTATGCGGTGATGCCTGAGATCGCGGTCGCAAAGGTTCGTCAAGACGCGCCCTTCGATAAGATTTGTTACATCGGCTGCGGTGTGACGACGGGCGTTGGGGCTGTTGCCTTTGATGCCAAGGTCGAGCCCGGCTCAAACGTTGTTGTGTTTGGTCTGGGTGGTATCGGCCTCAACGTCATTCAAGGCGCTCGTATGGTCGGTGCCGACAAAATCATCGGCGTCGATATCAACGAAAGCAAAGTAGCCCTTGCAAAGCAGTTTGGGATGACCGACTTCGTCAATCCGAAGAAGGTCGACAATGTTGTCGACGCGATCATCGATCTCACCAATGGTGGGGCCGACTATTCATTCGAATGCATCGGCAACGTGAACACCATGCGGCAGGCGCTTGAATGCTGTCATAAGGGGTGGGGTGAAAGCATCATTATTGGTGTGGCCGGCGCGGGACAAGAAATCTCAACACGTCCGTTTCAGTTGGTGACAGGTCGCGTGTGGCGTGGCACTGCTTTTGGAGGTGCGCGCGGTCGCACCGACGTCCCTAAGATCGTCGACTGGTACATGGACGGCAAGATCAACATCGATGATCTCATCACCCACACAATGCCTCTCGACAAGATCAACGACGCGTTTGACCTGATGCATGAAGGCAAATCAATCAGAAGCGTCGTGCTGTACGATTGATCGTCATCGCGCCACTAGACGCATAGGGAAACGCAATGAATAATCTAGTCACGGCTTTGTCGCGCCATCGCGTGCTTGTTGCGCTGGTGGCAGCATTTTTCTTGTTTGTCCTATTTCAGCCGTCACCCTCAGAAAATACGCACCCGTTAGATTCCTTGACCGCCGAAGAGATCGAGCGCGTCATTGATGTGCTCAGAGACGAAGGGCACCTGGGTGAGCGTGCCCAGATTCCAATGATAAACCTCTTGGAAATGAGCAAAGAAGATGTGCTCGAGTGGGAACCGGGCGACGACGTTACCCGCGCCGCTTTCGTCAACATCCGCCAGGGTGGCGTCGTTTACGAAGCGGAAGTCGATATAACCGAACAAGAAGTCATACGTTGGGCTCCGGTTACCGGTGCACAAACCAATCAAATATTTCCCGAGTTTTTGGCCGCCGGCACCCTCATGGAAGACGAACGCTGGCAGGTGGCGTTGGGTAAAAGGGGTTACGATGACTTGGAAGACGTGTCCTGCGTCCCAGTTACCCCGGGGTATTTCGGCACCGAGGTTGAGCAAGAGCGGCGTTTAGGGCGGGTCTATTGTTTCGATAAAAGCTTCGGCGCCGCGCATACCTTCGCTCATCCGATAGAGGGGCTGTATGCCCTCGTTGACCTTGATACGAAAGATGTTCTTGAGATCAATGATGTCGAGGTCGTTCCCGTTGCCAAGGACCGGCACGAGTATGAAGAACTCAAAGTAGACCTGCGGGATAAGCTTAATCCAATTCGAATCATGGCCCGACGCGGTAACAACTACACGCTCAAGAACAATGTCGTCAGCTGGCAGAATTGGTCATTCCACACCAGTTTTGATCGTCGTGTCGGCCTCACCCTTTCCCTTGTCGCCTATGAAGATGGCGGCGAAGCACGATCCGTCGCCTACCAACTGCACCCGTCGGAGATGTTTGTCCCGTATATGGATGCGGGGCCAGGGTGGTATTTCCGTACCTTCTTGGATGTCGGTGAGTATGGCTTCGGGTCCTTGTCGACCTCCTTAAAGCCCGGAACGGATTGCCCGGCGCACGCCACATTTCAGGATGTCACACTGCCGAATGATCGTGGCGGTAGCACTATAAAGACGCGTGCTTTTTGCATCTTTGAGCGGGATACAGGTCGTCCAGCTTGGCGACATGCAGCTGACAATGGTGCTGTACTGGAAAGCCGACCCGAAGTTGAACTGGTGGTGCGCAGCATTCCGACCATTGGCAACTATGACTACGTTATCGATTACGTCTTCACCCAACACGGCAATATTCGTGTTGATGTTGGCGCCACGGGCATAGATGCGGTTAAGGGCGTCGCGACCCAGAATCGCAACGACGAAACGGCGACCGCTGACCTTGCGACCGGAGAACTGGTCGCGCCGGGCTTGGTCGCTGTTTACCACGATCACTATATCTCCTTCCGTCTTGACCTCGACGTCGACGGCCCTTCAAACAGTGTTGAAGTGATGGAGGTTGTTCTCCAAACATTGCCAGCGGATAGTCCACGCCGGAGTGTGTGGTCTGTATCGCCGAGGTTATTGGAGACCGAAGGGGCCATTGAGAAAACACCAGCGGGGCAAGTATGGCGGGTGATCAATGAAGGCAAGGAGATGGACCTTGGGCATCATCCCGGGTTTCATATCGAGCCAGGGCATCAGGCGCTATCCGTTCTCACCCCGGACGATTTTCCGCAAGCGCGTGCGGCCTTCACTGCGATGCCGCTATGGGTCACGCAATACAATGCAACCGAGCGTCACGCCGCTGGGCTATACCCGACCCAAAGCCGTGGTGGTGACGGCCTGCCGCAATGGGTGGCTGACCAAAGCTCAATCCGCAACGAGGACGTCGTTCTTTGGTACACTCTTGGTTTTCGTCATGTGACACGGGTTGAAGACTGGCCGATGATGCCGACCAAATGGCACAGCTTTACCCTGCGGCCGTTCAATTTCTTCGAGCGCAACCCAGCGCTCGACCTGCCTTCTACTTTCCGCTGATACACTTTCTTAGGGCTACGTTCTAATGACTCTTGAGACTCTTTCCGAACACTATAGCAATGACGGCACGGTCGGTTTTTACTGCCACGAGTCAGAAGAAACAAAATGTGCCATGCAATTTTCGGTATTCGTGCCGCCGCAAGCCAAAGCAGGCCCAGTTCCGGTTCTCACCTACCTTGCGGGACTGACCTGCACGGAAGAAACATTCATGACCAAAGCTGGTGCGCTTCGGGTCGCGGCTGAGCTTGGCTTGATGCTTGTCGCACCGGATACATCGCCCCGCGGTGATGATGTGCCCGACGATCCCGACAACAGTTGGGATTTTGGCCATGGTGCGGGATTTTACCTGGACGCTACTGAGGTGCCGTATGCCACCAACTATCGTATGTATTCCTATGTGACCCGCGAGTTGCGCGCCCTCGTCGCCGCACATTTCCCTGCTGATTCAAAACGCGAGGGTATTTTCGGGCACTCTATGGGCGGCCATGGTGCCTTGACCATTGGCTTAAAGAATCCGCTCGTCTATCGCAGTATTTCAGCATTCGCGCCGATTTGTTCGCCACTCAACTGTCCCTGGGGTGAGAAAGCGCTGCCGCTCTATCTTGGGCTCGATCAAGAGACTTGGGCAGAGTATGACGCGACCGCGCTCATTGCTGGGTTGCCCAAGGATGAAGCACACACACGTCCATCCTTGCTCGTTGACCAAGGGATGAACGACCAGTTCCTAGAAACCCAGCTTCACCCCCATTTGCTGGAGAATGCCTGCTCTGAAGTGGGAATGGCCCTGACTCTGCGCAGCCATGCCGGGTATGATCACGGCTACTATTTCATCTCGACTTTCATGGAAGATCATCTCCGCCATCACGCTGCTGCACTTACCTAAGTCCATCGGCGCGTCACACGGGCGATCATTGTAAAAAGGATAGGCCGCTCATGAGTCGCGTTTTCTCTGGTTGGTTTGTGTTGGGCGGTCTTTGTCTGGCTTACGCCGCTTCTAACGGGATTTTACTTTCCGCGCTCCCTTTGTTTTACCCCTCGTTGATCGATGAATTTGGGTGGACAGAAAGCCAAGTTACCCAGCCAGCCGCGCTATCTTTTCTTGCAACGGCAATATTCTCTTTGTTTGTCGGGTTTCTCGTTGACAAGTTCAAGCCTCGACCCCTGATGATCGCAGGATCGGCCGTTTACGTAGGCGTGCTTATCACCTTGAGTTTCGTCACCACGTTAACGCAGATGTCAGCGCTGTACGTCGGCATATCTGTCGCCTTGTCCCTGAACGGCATACTTCCCAGCATGGTTGTTGCGAGCCGTTGGTTCGCGAAGTATCGAGGCATCGCCGTTGGCATATTGCTGATGTCATCGAGCTTAGGCGGCGCCATTATGCCACCCATCGTCGCCCCGGTTATTGAAGCCGAAGGATGGCGCATGGCATTTATGATTGTTGCGGGTATTGGTCTTGTCATGATGGTTCTGCCGTGCATCTTCCTCGTTCGGAATGATCCGGCGGAAGCCCAGACTGTTCCGGATGGTCGCAATTTTGAACAGGATCAATCTCAACCCGAAGTGAAAGGAAAACTTGCAGGTATTTCGGTGCGCGAGGCAATGAAATCGCCAATGTTCTATCTGCTTGCATTCGCAACCGGCGTCATGTGGTTCTGCATCACAGGTGTTGTGCAGCATCAATCTTTATACTTGGTGCGAGACGTTGGTATTCCGTTGAAAGATTTCAGCAACGCCTTGGTGCTTTACTTCGTATCGTCGGTAGTCGGAAAATTTTTGTTTGGCTGGCTTAGCGATCACTTCGACAAGGCGAACATCATGATGTTGGCGACAGTTAACCTCACAGTCGGCTTGGTGCTTTTCTCCATGATTCAAGGAGATAGTACGTTTTCGCTGCGGGCATACGCCGTGGTGTATGGCATCGGTTTTTCTGGCGCGTTTACAATGATTCAGCTGATGATCGCGGATCTTTTTGCCGGCCCGACCTACGGATCGATCCTTGGCATTTTCGTCTTTATTGACACGCTAGCTGGTGCGATCGGCATTGTGGCCCTTGGGTGGATAAAGGGTGCGGCGGAAAGCTATATACCCGCGATCTACCTCATGATTGCGTTGTGCGTCGCCGCGTTTGTCTGTGTTTTCGTCATAAAGCGCACGGTATATCGAAGTGACCCCGTGGCGGCTTCAACCTAGGGCCTAAAATATATGCCGCGCATTTTTTACGGATGGTTTGTTCTTTTCGCACTGTTCGTAACCTATGCGGTTTCCAACGGTATATCCAATTTCACGCTGCCTCTACTGTATCCATCTCTTATTGAAGAGTTTGCGTGGAACGAAGCGGAAGTTACGCGCCCGGCAGCGCTTATGTTCTTTGCGGCGGCGTTTTACTCGATTGCCGTTGGCTTTCTTATTGACCGCTTCTCCGCTCGTTTAATGATGATCGTTGGCGCGTTCATCGTCATCATTGATCTCATCGCTTACACCTTCATTTCAGAGCTTTGGCACCTGACAGCGGTCCACCTCATTTTCTCTTTTGGGCTGACCCTATGCGGCATGATGCCTGTGATGGTCGTGGCCAGCCGATGGTTCACGAAATACCGGGGGGTCGCTTTTGGTGTTTTACTGATGGCGTCTAGCTTCGGCGGCGCCGTGTTGCCGTTGACCATCGCTGGGGCCTTGCAGGAAAGCGATTGGCGCGCCGCGCTATGGATCCTTATTACGTTTGCGGCGGTATTCATGATTGCGCCGTTGGTGTGGCCACTGCGTAACAAACCGGAAGATATTGGAACAACACCTGATGGCCTTCCTCTTGGCGAAGAGGGCTCTCAAGAACAAAAAGAACAGCGTGGCATCGCAGCGGGTGCAACCATTCGCCAAGCCATGACCATGCCGGTTTTTTATCTGCTGATCGTTGCCACCGGCACGCTTTGGTTTTGTATAACCGGCATTCTCCAGCACCAGTCGATCTACCTGGGCCGGGATCAGGGGTTGGGGGGCGCCGAGTTGGCTTTTGCGTTCAGTGTGTTTTTTTGGTGCTCGATCATCGGCAAGGTTTTATTTGGGTGGTTAAGCGACAAGTTCGCCAAGGGGCGAATCATGCTGCTCGCTATCCTGAACATCACACTGGGGCTTGTCATCCTGCGCATGGTTGATGGCTCCAGCATGACCATGATTTACCTCTATGCACTGGTCTATGGCATCGGGTTTTCCGGCACCTTCACCATGATTCAATTGATGATCGCCGAGTTGTTTGCCGGGCCAACCTACGGTCGAATTCTTGGGGTGTACTTTTTTATCGACACTCTGGCTGCCGGTGCAGGAATTAGCCTCACAGGTGAGATTCGCGTTCGGGCAGGCAGCTATATCCCAGCCATCGATATGATGATTGGTATGTGTGCGATTGCCATAGTCTGCGTATTCGCAATAAACCGTCTCGCGGCAAAGCCAAGCCAGTCGGTTGCAGTGTGAGCGAACAAAATCCCGGCTTTGAAAAGAGTTTCGCTGGACCCGTCTTTTGCGTAGTTTTAGGGCCTATTTCCAATGAGGTGCCCTAACCAGGGCCTGTTCCACAGGGATTGAGTAACATGCGGGTATTTTACGGCTGGTGGGTTCTGGGCGGCTTGTTTCTGATGTATGCCGTATCCAACGGTATCTCCACCTTTACTCTACCAATTTTCTATTCGTCGTTTGTCGATGAATTCGGCTGGAGTTATCGGGAGGTCACTCAGCCCGCAGCGATCAAGTTTCTTTTTGCGGCGATCTATAATTTGTCGGTTGGCTTTCTGTTAGATCGCTATTCACCCCGCCCGATAATGGCTGCAGGCGCGCTTGTCATGGTGGTTGGGCTTGTTTCATTCTTATACATGGACAGCCTATGGCACTTTACCGCCATCTATCTGTTGATCGCGTTTGGTCTTTCCATGTGTGGCCTAGTGCCGTCCATGCTCACGGTCAGTCGCTGGTTCACCAAATATCGTGGCCGGGCCGTAGGCATTTTGTTAATGGCCTCCAGTCTGGGCGGTGCGGTTCTCCCTAAAATTATCCAGACCCCGATGTCCGAGGGAGATTGGCGGACAGCAATGATGATCCTTGCCGGGATCGGTTTTTTTGGGATGTTTCTTCCCGTCTTGTGGCCGGTCCGCGGCCGCCCGGAAGACAAGGACACAACACCTGACGGTCTACCACTTGAAGAAGCCCAGGCGCTGGGAACTGCCGATAAACAAATCGGTATTTTTGGTGGAGCGCCACTTGGTCAAGTCGCCCGCATGCCCGTGTTCTACTATTTGCTCGTCGCCACTGGCGTTCTTTGGTTCTGTATCACTGGAGTAACCCAACATCATGCGCTGTTCCTTGAGAAGGATGCTGGATACAGCCGCTCTGATGTCATCGACGTCGTATTTGTCTTCTTTCTCTGCGCTATCATCGGCAAGTTTAGTTTTGGTTGGCTCAGTGACCACGTCAATCGTTTGTTGGTTATGTTTCTGGCCGCCGCAAATTTAGGCATTGGGTTGATCATCCTTCGCTTGGTCGATGGCGAAAGCGTCACTATGACCTATGCCTATGCAGTGGTCTTCGGGATCGGTTTCTCTGGAACGTTTACGATGATCCAGCTGACGATTGCGGAGTTGTTTGCTGGCCCCACTTACGGGCGTATCCTCGGTGTTTATGTTGCGGTTGATACCATTTCAGCATCGGCTGGTATTTTCAGCCTTGGTGTTATGAGAGATGCGTTGGGCAGCTATTACCGTTCATTTGAACTTATGATTTTCTTGGTCGTCGTCGCATTAGCCTGCGTTTGGGCGATTAAAAAAGCTGCAGATGCACGAGATGTGGCGCAGCCAGTGGCTGCCGAATAGAGTCGTATCAAGGCCGGAGTTTGCAAGTGGTCGAATCTGTGCCAGAGCCGGATGAGAACAGGACGGTTTTGCAGCTTTGTCAGGACTATGGCAGTCGTCCGGAAAACCTTGTCGAGATTTTACACGCTGTACAGGCTCGTGATGGCTACCTTAGCGACGATAGCCTGAGAGACATTGCGGCCTGTCTTAATCTCACCCGTGCTGAGGTGCATGGCGTCGTCAGTTTCTATCACGACTTTCGCCGCGCCCCATCGGGCAAGACCGTGGTTAAAATTTGTCTGGCCGAGGCCTGTCAGGCCGTGGGGTGTGACGCGCTCAAAGAGCATGCAATGCAGGCCCTCTCAACGGGCGTGGGCACCACATCCTCGGACGGTGCAGTATCTTTGGAGCCAGTCTATTGCCTAGGCAATTGCGCCTTGGGACCCGCGGTCATGGTCAATGGAGATTTGCACGGCCGGGTCACACCCGAGAAATTGGACTCTTTAGTCTCTGGGGCTGACTCATGAGCGCGGTCACCGTCTTCGTGCCAAAAGATGCCGCGGCTGTTTCAGTGGGGGCGGACGATGTCGCAATTGCTCTCAGCCAAGAAGCTCAAAGCCGAGGCATTGAAATAAACCTTATTCGCAATGGGTCTCGTGGTCTGCTGTGGCTAGAGCCTCTGGTAGAAGTCGAAACATCATCGGGACGGTTTGCCTTTGGCCCGGTTTCAGTAAGCGATATATCGGGATTGTTTGACGCCGGTTTTCTGTCCGGCGGTGATCATGATCTTGGCCATGGGCTTACCGAAGAAATTCCCTATCTGGCCAACCAGGAACGGCTGACGTTTGCCCGCTGTGGGGTTATCGACCCTCTAGATCTGACCGCCTATGAATCTCATGGTGGTCTTGTTGGTCTTAAAAAAGCGCTCGAGCGTGAGTCATCCGCGATCGTTGAGGACGTCACTGTTTCCGGATTGCGGGGCAGGGGTGGCGCTGGGTTCCCGGCCGGGATTAAATGGGAGACCGTGCGCAAAGAGTCCGCAGATCAAAAGTATATCTGTTGCAACGCCGACGAAGGTGACAGCGGCACGTTTGCGGATCGCATGCTCATGGAGGGAGACCCCTTTACGCTGCTTGAGGGCATGGTGATCGCCGGGCGGGCGGTAGGGGCCGATACGGGTTACATCTACATACGCTCAGAGTATCCCCACGCCATTCGTGCGCTCAATGAAGCCATTTCAATTTTTGAACAGGCAAACCTCCTTGGCCAAAATATCCTTGGCAGTGGACTGGCCTTTACCATTCACATTCGTATTGGCGGGGGGGCTTACATCTGTGGCGAAGAATCTTCCATGCTCGAGAGCCTCGAAGGCAAGCGCGGGCAGGTGCGCGCCAAGCCGCCTATACCCGCGATCAGCGGACTATTTGGCAAGCCCACGGTGGTCAACAACGTTCTTACGCTCGCGACTGTGCCTTACGTCCTGGCAAGCGGTGGCAAGACTTACAGTGAGTATGGGCAGGGCAAGTCCCGCGGGACCCAGCCGTTTCAGCTGGCGGGAGACATCGCCCGGGGCGGCCTAGTCGAGAAAGCCTTCGGCGTCACGTTGCGTGAGTTGGTTGAAGGTTTTGGCGGAGGAACCCGCAGTGGGCGTCCCGTCCGCACAGCGCAGGTCGGTGGCCCATTGGGGGCGTATATCCCTGAAACTGCTTTCAACGTCGACATGGACTATGAAAGTCTCGCCGAATCTGGCGCTATGTTAGGGCACGGCGGTGTAGTCGTATTTAATGAGTCGGTCGATATGGCTCGGCAGGCCCGATTTGCCATGGAATTTTGCGAAATCGAATCATGCGGTAAGTGCACGCCTTGCCGCATCGGGTCGGTGCGCGGCAAAGAAACCCTTGATAAGATCATTGTCGGAGAGGACTTGGAGAAAAACCTGGCCGTGCTGGATGACCTCTGCGTGTTGATGACCGATGGATCGCTGTGTGCCATGGGAGGATTAACCCCCATGCCCGTGACGAGCGCCCTCAAACACTTTCCCGAGGACTTCGGTTTGGCACGCCAGGCGGCAGAGTAGGACTATTAGATGGCACTTCTCAAAGAACCAGATTTTGGAACACCTAGCCCCAAGACCAACAGCACGGTCTCAGTTGAGATAGACGGGTTGAGTGTTGAGGCGGAGCAGGGTGCAAGCATCATGCGCGCCGCTGCTAAAGCCGGCGTTTCTATTCCCAAGTTATGTGCGACAGACTCCGTTGATGCTTTTGGGTCATGCCGGTTGTGTTTGGTGGAAATTGATGGCCGCCGTGGCACGCCGTCTTCCTGCACCACGCCGGTGGAAGAAGGTATGGTTGTCCGTACCCAGACGCAGCGGCTGGCAGACCTCCGCCGTGGTGTCATGGAACTCTATATCTCCGATCACCCTTTGGATTGTCTGACCTGTTCCGATAACGGCGACTGTGAACTCCAGGACATGGCCGGCGTGGTCGGTCTTAGAGAGGTTCGTTACGGCTATGACGGGGACAACCACACTGCTTTGGGCAAAGACGAGAGCAACCCGTACTTCGATTACGATCCGTCAAAATGCATCGCCTGCTCTCGCTGTGTGCGGGCCTGCGACGAGGTCCAGGGTACGCTGGCACTGACCATAGAGGGGCGTGGGTTTGCCTCACGTGTTGCAGCCGGAATGGGCGAAAGCTTCTTTGATTCGGAATGCGTGTCCTGTGGCGCCTGCGTTCAGGCCTGTCCGACGGCGACACTGCAGGAGAAATCGGTGGTCGAACACGGCGTGCCCGATCGCACGGTGCAAACAACATGTGCGTATTGCGGTGTCGGTTGCTCCTTCAACGCTGAACTCAAGGGGGATCAGGTCGTCCGCATGGTGCCGTCCAAAGATGGCAAGGCCAATCACGGTCATTCCTGTGTTAAAGGTCGTTTCGCCTGGGGCTATGCAACCCACAAAGATCGCATCACTAGCCCGATGATTCGCGACAAGATTACTGATCCTTGGCGCGAAGTCAGTTGGGACGAGGCCATCGCGTTCGCCGCTGCACAACTCAAGAAAACCCAGGCGACCTTTGGCCGAAAATCCATCGGCGCAATCTCGTCCAGCCGATGCACCATTGAAGAAGTTTGGGCGGTGGTGCGGATGACACGCACGGCGTTTGCCAACAACAATATCGATACGTGCGCTCGGGTGTGTCATTCCCCAACGGGATATGGCTTGAAGCAGACCTTTGGCACCTCAGCAGGTACCCAACACTTTGACAGCGTGGAAGACTCCGATGTCATGTTGGTGATTGGTGCCAATCCGACAGATGCCCATCCTGTGTTTGCGTCACAGATGAAACGGCGTCTGCGCCAAGGGGCGAAAGTTATTGTCGCCGATCCCCGCGCGATTGATCTGGTCCGCACACCCCACGTGGAAGCCGCTCATCACCTGCCGCTTTTGCCCGGCACCAACGTGGCCCTCATTAACGCGTTGGCTCATGTCGCCGCGACTGAAGGGCTGCTCGATGAGGCGTTTATTCAGTCCCGGTGTGAGAGTGACTCATTTTCCGAGTGGCTTGAGTTTATTAAGCGGGACGAAAATTCTCCGGAGACTGTGGCGGAAATCACAGGCGTACCGGCCGAGGACATCCAGGCGGCTGCCCGTCTGTACGCCACGGCAGACAATGCCGCGATCTACTACGGTTTGGGTGTCACCGAGCACAGCCAGGGCTCCACGATGGTCATGGGGATGGCAAACTTGGCCATGGCCACTGGCAATATTGGCCGCAGCGGTGTCGGTGTTAATCCTCTTCGCGGGCAAAACAATGTGCAGGGATCGTGCGATATGGGGTCGTTCCCCCATGAATTTTCGGGTTACCGGCCTGTTTCAGATGAGGCGGTCCGGGCGGAATTCGAGGCCGCCTGGGGTGCGCCTCAAGATGGGGAGAATGGGTATCGCATCCCCAATATGCTGGATGAGGCCTGCGGTGGAGGGTTCAAAGGTCTCTATGTGCAAGGTGAAGACATCGCTCAGTCAGACCCGAATACTCTGCACGTTGAAGAAGCGCTGCGCGCCATGGACGTCATCATCGTCCAGGATTTGTTTTTGAATGAAACCGCTCGATTCGCCCATGTGTTCCTGCCAGGTACATCGTTCCTTGAAAAAGACGGATGCTTTATCAACGCCGAACGGCGCATCAACCGTGTCCGGCCGGTGACAAAATCAGCCACGGGCAAAGATGAATGGGAAGTGACCCAAGATCTCGCGAACGCTCTCGGTTATGACAAGATGAATTTCACGTCCGCCGCTGAAATTATGGACGAAATCGCTGCCTTAACCCCAACGTTCACCGGCGTATCCCACGCTATGCTTGATGAAAAGGGCAGCGTGCAATGGCCGTGCAACGCAGATGCGCCGGAGGGTACGCCAATCATGCACGTGGATGAATTTGTGCGGGGCAAGGGCCATTTCGTTCTGACGGAGTTCGTGCCGACTACGGAAAAAGCCAACCGCAAGTTCCCCATATTGCTGACCACCGGACGTGTTTTATCACAGTACAATGTTGGCGCTCAGACACGGCGGACAGAGAACACTCAATGGTGGGAAGAAGATGTCCTGGAAATACACCCATCCGATGCAGAGGTGCGTGGAATTCAAGATGGGCATTGGGTGTCTCTACGTAGCCGCAAAGGTGAGATCACGTTGAAGGCTGTATTGTCCGAGCGGATGGCGCCCGGCGTCGTCTACACCACATTCCATCATCCTGAAACCGGGGCCAATGTGGTGACCACGGAAAATTCGGACTGGGCGACGGAGTGCCCTGAATACAAGGTGACAGCTGTGGAAGTGACGCCGGCCAATCACCGGTCTGCGTGGCAGGAGGACTACGCAGCCAGCACGCCCGAATTGCGAAAAGTAGCTGAGCCGTCGGCGTTGGAGCCAGCCGAGTAACGTGGTTGAAATCACCCATCACGGAACACCACCGCCAACCGACCGTATTATTAAAACGAGCGGCAAGCGTTCCTCGCCGGATTGGGATGTGCCTGAAGAGACCCCGGTCGCCTTTGTTTACAATCAGCGCAACTACGTGGTCATGCTGGCGACGCCAGCCGACCTGTCAGACTTTGCGGTTGGGTTTTCTCTGACTGAACGGGTTATCGATGGGGTGGATGAAATTTCTTCGATCGATATTTATCAAGAAAAGAGGGGCATTGATCTCCGGTTTAAAATTAGGTCAGACCGAATCGATCGGCTCGATGTGCGCCAGCAGCGACGCAATATGGTTGGCCGTGCCGGATGCGGGGTTTGCGGCCTCGAAAATGCGGAGGTGTTTTTTGAATCGCTGCCACGCGTGACGGATCACAGGGTTTCTTTGTCACAAACGGCCCTGACTAAAGCACATGCAGACTTTGATAATCACCAGCCGCTGAGCGCGCGCACCCGCACCGTGCATGGTGCGGCTTGGGTGTCGACAGACGGTGAGATCAAGCTGGTGCGCGAAGATGTGGGGCGTCACAACGCGTTGGACAAACTCATCGGTGCCCTTGCCTCTAACGGTGCCGACTTTAGTGATGGTTATGTCATGATCTCGAGCCGTTGTTCCTACGAAATCATTGAGAAATCTGCCCGCGTCGGCATTAAGGCTGTTGCAGCGCTCTCGGGGCCAACCGCGTTTGCATTAAAAAAAGCCGCAGAAGCCAACATCGCGCTGTACTGCCGGTCGGACGATGAGTTTGTGGCAGCGGTTTCAGATTAAGGGCAAATCGAGCTCTCAAAGTAAAACCGCCGCTGGTTTCCCGGCGGCGGCTCTCAATAGATCTAAATGTTTGGAGAGGCTTAGGAGCCCGCCACCGCGAGCTTTTGGTCCAAGAAGCGAATCCATTTCCCCGCGTCAGATTTGGTGTTCTTGAACCGGGCTGAGCGAGTCATGGAGCGTTTCGCGGCGGTTAAGCGATTGCGCTCAAGCTGAGTGATGCCAATCAGCATCCACACCATGCCTTCTTCGTTATCGCTCAAACCTTTTTTATCCAAACTCTTCGCTAACGCGACTTCAGCGTTGCCCCACTGCTCGTCCTGGAGATAGGCCTGGCCCAGACGATAGGACAGCTTGCCCTTATCTGACATGTCTGCCGCCTGTTTAAGCGGCGGAATAGCCTTGTCGAATTCCCGGGAATTAAAATAGGCGTTTGCTAGAGTTTCGAGATTCTCGGACTTCCGTTTGATGACTTCGCTCTTGAACCCGCGCTCCATAACCTCGGCTGCCTTGATGGGCGTCTCGTGGAACATATACATGCGGGCCAGTCGAACGAGCTCTGATTCTTTATCGAGGAATCCCTGTCGGTCGGCCATGACCAAGACCTGGAATGATTCCTTGTCTTTGCCCAATTCGCCGTACAGCGCTGCGAGTTGCAAGAAGTAGGTTTTTTTAGTCGGGAAGTAGTCGACCATGATCTCAAGCAAGTCGGCACCACGAACATAATCTTCAAGTTCTAGGTAGGCAGCCAGCAACAGCTGATACCACTGTTCCCGTGGTTCTGGTTCCATATCGATGGCTTCGACGACCAGCGGAATTGCGGCGTTATACTGCTCAATTTGGAAATACGCGTTGGCCAGCAAAACCAGCGCGCCCGAATTGACCGTTTCAGCTTCCCGGCGCCATTCTTCAAGAATACGGATGGCATCTTGATACCGTTCCACCACCATGTAGAGCTGACCAAGATTGTACTTGGTGGACAGCACCTGACCTGGAGGGAGGCCAATGCCTTCAATGGGGTTGCTCAGCGCTATGGCGTTCTGGAAAGAGTCGATGGCGCCTAAGTAGTTCTCTTGCTCGGCATACAAATACGCGAACGTCATCCAGATTGACGCTTTTTCGTATTCGTTGGTCTTTTCGTCCGCGAGGCCTTCACGAAGCTGAATGTCTGCTGTCGCGTAGTCCTTCAATTCAATCGCTTCCTGCGCCGCCGTGAGGCGTTCAAAAGTCGGCTTTTTCATCGATTGGACTTTGATAGTCCTCGGCTTCTCGGGCTTCGCTTCTTCCTGAGCGAAGGCAGCCTTGCCGGTGAACACCGGAACAGCGAAATCTGCACCACTTGCGCCAAACATGACGGCAAAGCTAACAACACCCCCTAGTACGGTTCTCATGCTCATTAGATCTTGCCTCCTACGGTGCGGTCTTGATGCCTAAACAGAGTTATGGCGTTTGGCTTATTGCTCGAGTTCAAAGGTAATAACCACTTGGTTATTGTAGCGTCTGGCCGGGCGGCCATCGACAATTTTTGGCTTGTACTTCCAGCGTGACAGCGCGCGTTCTGCGGCGCGCTCGAAATAACCGGTCGGTTCAGCCGCGACGACCATGATGTCTTCGACACCGCCACTTTCTGTAATGGTGAATTCCAATTGCACCCAGCCGTTGATGCCGCGGGATGCGGCACGCTGTGGGTACTGAGGCGGAACCCGGACCAGCGGAATGGCGTCGCCATCGGTTGGGGCGTTAAGGCCAGAGCGATCAAGATTGAGGCCACGGCCTAACGCCGGAGCGTTGATGCCAACCCCACCGGAATCCGGGGCAGTATTGTTGGCCAGGTTCATCGGTGGCGGCGGTGGCGGTGTATCTGGTTTGTCAGGGCGATCTGGGATGGCCCGGTCTTTGGCTTGCACGGCTTCGTCACGATCAACGCGGGTGAAGTCAATCGCGGCGCCTTTAACCTCTTCGGTGATGGCGTCCATCCCGTTATTAATCAGGAAATTCATCAACCAGAACAGGGCAATGGTGACGATTACGGCCAAGGGGATCGAGACCCCGATGCGCATAGTGTTGGAATTCATTGCTTCGTTCCCTGTCAGTGGAGGGCCGTCAGATATATGACGGTCTCCTGTGATGGTTCCTTGGGTCCAGCGAGCCCGCTGCCTATTCTTTTGCGGTCGAAATCGCGGTCGCGGGCGCCCCAGCCTGGCGGACCTGATCCATAACCTGCATCAGAATACCAGATTTTGACTTTTGGTCAGCCTGGATAACAACAGATCCTAGCGGATTTTCAGCAAGAAGCTTCTCAACCCCGGCCCGAACGGCCCGCGTGTCGACTTCCTTATTGTCCATCCAGACGGAATCCCCGGGTCCAATGGCGATCAAAATACTCACGCGCCGCTGGTCTTCAGCGGTTTCAGCCTCTGGCCGAATGACTTCAAGGCCGGATTGCTTAACGAATGTCGCGGTAACGATGAAGAAGATCAACATGATGAACACGATGTCGAGCATCGGGGTCATGTCGACCGCAGCTTCATCCTTATCCTTTGCAGCGAGACGAGATGCCACAGTTTTCCTCCGTTACCTTATTGTAGCTCGGCGATGGAAACACCGGCTGCGCCTGCGAGGCGTGCCTGGTCCATAACACCAACCATGAGGTTGCTCTCTGATTGCGGGTCGGCCTGCACTACAACGGAGCTGTCAGGGTTTTCCGCAATCAACCGTTCGACGTTGGCGCGCACTGCCCGAACATCAATATTGCGACCTTCCATGGAGATGGTGCCGGTCTCTGAGATTTCGATCAGGATGGTGACATTCTGGGATTCCGGCGGTGGTTCGTCAGAATCCGGACGGGTCACATCAAGGCCACGCTCGTTGATGAAGGTTGCGGTGACGATGAAGAAAATCAACATAATGAACACGATGTCGAGCATCGGGGTCATGTCGACTTCGGCTTCGTCCGCGCCTGCCTTATGACGTTTTGCCACAGAGGCCTCCTTAGTAATCAAGCTCGAGGTGGTCAGCCACCTCAAGAACTTCCGTCTGAGCCCGGCGGGCCAAGCGGAAGCTGAAATAAAGACCGGACAGAGCAGCAACCATGCCCGACATTGTCGGAATAGTGGCTTTTGAAACGCCGCCTGCCATCGCCCGTGGGTTCGATGAGCCGGTAATGGCCATGACGTCGAAGACTTCGACCATACCGGTCACAGTTCCGAGCAGTCCAAACATCGGGCAAAGGGCCACAAGGGTTGCAATAAAGCCAAGTCCAACGGTCGTGTTTTCGCGGACCGTTGAGATCAGCTGATTGCGAACCTGGTGCGCGTGCCAGGACTTGCGGTCCGTGCGCGCGTTCCATTTGTCCGTCACCTCTTTAACGACCTGCTTATGGAAGACCGTAAAGTAGATGAACCGTTCCACGATCAATGCCCACATAAAGAATGTGATGACCATGATCGCGTTTAGAACCGGCCCGCCCTTTTCCAGAAATTGCTGGATTTGGGCAAAGATATCGAAATCGCCCATTAGGCCCTCTCGGCGTGGCTCGCGATGATGCCGGCGCTTTGCTCTTCAAGCACTTCGATCACGGCCTTAGAGCGGCCTGATGCTATGGAGTGCAGAAGGATAAGTGGAATGGCGGCAACCAGACCAAGCACCGTTGTGATAAGCGCCTGAGAAATACCGCCAGCCATCATTTTGGGGTCGCCGGTGCCGAACAGGGTGATCGCCTGGAAGGTTTCGATCATCCCGGTCACGGTCCCTAGCAGGCCCATCATCGGCGAGATGGCGGCCAGCACTTTAATGGTCGAGAGTCCGCGCTCGAGAGCCGGCAGTTCCTTGAGAATGGCGTCGTCGAGCTTCAGCTGAAGGTTCTCAACATCCATACCGCGGTTCTGCTCGTAGGCTTGCATGATGCGTCCGAGCGGGTTGTCGGTGTTTGCAGCGCCGCTCTTCTTCTGAGCGCTGACCTTTGACCCGGTGAGGGACAGGCTGACAATGCGGACCAAGGCTAGGGCAATACCAAGGATCAGCAGGGTGATGATCACGTAGCCAACGAGGCCACCTTGATCGATTCGCTCTTGGAGAGACGGTGTTTGCACCAGGAGACCGAGAAGAGCCCCACGTGAGGGGTCAACTGCTGCGGTCACGACGCCGGATGTGGCCTCATAGGTGTCTTCACCGGCACCAACAAACAGAGCACCGGGCTGGCGAGCCAGCTCCGTCAGGCGCTGCGTTTCGCTGAGGTAATCAACGAATTTGCCATCGGATAGGGCTGTAAATGGACCAATCCGGACCACGGAGGCGTTGGCTTCGTTGCCATCGACCGAGACCACAGGCGCCTGATAGCGGACGACCTGACCTTGGGCTGCGGCTTCTTCAAGCAGCGTGTACCAAAGCTTCTCAAGCTGAGCCAATTCCGGAAGTTCTGTGCTCTGGGCCAACTTGTCGATGGCGTCTTCACGACCAGGCATTTGTGAGCTGATCAGCGACTGACGCAATTGCCCGCGGGTATCACCGGCAACCTGACGAACAACGCCGAACAGTTCACCGAACGCACCCAGGCGTTCTTCAAGGACAGCTTCAAGTTCAGCCAGACGAATTTCGTTCTCTTGGAAGGTTGCTTCAAGTTGTTCACTCAAGCGCTCTTCGCGAACGACTGCTGCCTTGGCTTCGTCGAGAAGACGTTGCTGGGCAGCCCTCGCGCGGGTGAATTCGTTGACCCTCGCTTCGTTGGCTCGGTTATCCGTTGCGCGGCCTTGGCGGACGCGGTCTAGGAGTTCTTGCAGAGATGTAGCTGGGGCTGATTCTTGTGCCCAGGTTACGGGCGCTGACATTGCCAGTCCGGCGGCCACAAGAACTGCGGCAGTCAAAGTTTTGTTGAAGCGGTTCATTGTGCAGTCTCCGGAGCATCGATCGGCAAGAGGAGGAGGTCGGGAGCGGCTTGCTCACGAGCGATGGAAAGGGCCTTTTTGATCGGTGACACGAAGTCTGAATCAATGGCTTCCCATGTCCGATTGTCCTGATTCCAGCGTGCGATCTGGGCATCATCCAGCGTCTTGTAGTAGAGGGCGACACGGCCAACGCGAAGGAAGTCTACTGTCAGCTGGCGGCCATCGGTTGTAGCGACAGTGCCTCGGATGCCTTCAATGGTCCGTCCGTATTCGTTCTCGATCTGGTAGGCTTCGAGGACGCGGCGGAATTTCTCAGCGGGGCTGGCGTCGGCGCGCTGCATCAAGTTACGCAGATTGGCGACACGGTTGCGGCGCTCTTCAATGAGGAAGGGCACGTCGAGCTGAACGAATTGGTCAATGCCGTCAACCATGCGCAGCATCAGTGGAACGACTTCGCGGTCAATTGTGGTGACCCGATCGATATCTCTTTGAGTGATCTCGATTTCAGCCACTTGGGCGGCGATTAAGTCGCGGAGCTGTTGGTTGTAAACCCGTAGGGTATCCAATTGCTGAAGGACGGCCTTGTACTCGGATTCGAGCTGGGCAGTCTGATCATCCAGCGTGTTAACCCGTTCCTGGGAGCTAACACCTTCGGCCTGAGCCGTCTGGATTTCTCTCTTATTGGATTCTAGCAGTTGAGCCTGAGCGGTTGGCGCAGTGGCCACCAGGGCTAAAGCAAGGCCCGAGGCCACAGTGGCTCCAAACCGAGCCGACAAAAATGTTTCGATAGCGTTCCGCATGTGTGCGGTCCCCTTTTTCCCTAACAGTGTTTACCGAATCTTGCCCATGTGCCGGGCCATTTTGATTCGCACAACGTCGGCCGCATTCCCCTGCCAGCCAACTCGACCGTATCCATGGACCACCGCCCGCATTGGAATCAACCATTTATTCACCCCCCATAAGGTGAATCGGTCCAAATTCATGTACCGGAACGAAAATTCCTTCTTTCGAAGGAGGGGTGAGGCGGTTTCAGTGTCGGCTGAGAGCCAAAAACTGAACGTTCTTTGAGACGATTCGCTTGCAACGGTCCTTGGATGCGCGCTGTTATAGAGTAATGAGCCATGTGACTGACACGCTAAACCCATGCCTGCGACCGGCCCGTGAACGTATTAATTACGTGGCGACGCCATCGGCGATTACAACCCTTCTTTTCGTCCTTTTTTTGTCCTTTTTGGCCGGATCTGCACAGGCTGATGTCGCCGGGTCCGTCTGCGTGGAAAATGGTGGGGTGATATCAGTCAATGGCAAACGGTCAGAAGGCCGCTGTATCGATGGTACTATGGTCAGGCTATACGGCGTTCTGGCACCCTCGCTCGACCGTGAATGCCGCATTGCTGGCGGTGAGGAGTGGCGCTGTGGATTAGCGTCTGCGGCCGCATTGCTGCAGGCCGTGAAAGGCCGTCAGGTCGACTGCAAGGGGAATTCAAAAGACCGTGAGGGGCAATTGATGGCGATCTGCTTCATCGCAGGCCGCAGTCTCAACCAATTTATGGTCGAAATGGGCTGGGCGGGCGCAGATCGACCAGTGACCAGCATGTTCAATGAAATCGAAGCTCAGGCCCAAACCGCGAAACGTGGTCTGTGGAGTAGCGATTTCACGCCAGAAATCGACGAGTAGCGCCAGACGACGCCGTGCCTTTATTCCTCATTTAATTTGAGGTTATCAATCATTCGGCCAACCAGATGAAAGACCCGGTCTTGGTCTGCACTGTCCATGCCAACCATGGCCTGGCTCGGAACCCGTCTGGCGTTCTCCATGAGGTCCGTCTTAAACGCCTTGGCCCGGTCGGTCAGGTGAATGCGCGTCCGGCGCTTGTCATCCGGGTCAGGGACGCGCCGAATTAGGTTGTCCCTTTCCATCCGGTTGAGCGTATTGGCCATCGTCGGTTGCTCGACATTAATACGGTGGCAGAGATCGGCTTGGGTCAGGCCATCTTTTTGATACAACATGACCAATGCCGGAAATTGCCCTGGTAAGACGCCAAAGGCGGCGAGTTCTGTTTCCAGGGCGCGATCAAACAAACGGCTCAAAAGGCCGATTTGGTAGCCTAGAGCATCCTGGCGGCGAATAGCCATGATTGTATTCTCCAATATTATCACCCCAAGATGGGGTAAAAGCATCGCATGCAATGAATATTAGCGTAGCGCGCTGGGCTTGAACATCCTCGACAGGAGGGCGCCGCCTGAATCTTTAAGGACCGCCGACGCGGTTTTGAGGATTCTCCGGGCGTAGCTATGAATCGCCGGGGCGGCGGTAGCCTTTGCGTGTCATGCAGCTGTCGACCAGGGTGTCATAGAGAGATGAGGCGTCCGATCGTTCAGATATGGCCATCGGGTCGTCACCTCGGGGATTAAAGGTGCCAGGCCGCTCTGACCCGGCAGTGCCATAGCCTTGGCGGTCTGAGCGGCGCATCAGCAACGTCGTCTCTTCAGCGCGGTCTTTGCAGACCGCGTAGTCGGCTCTGGTCATTGCCTCATTCTTGGTCGACTGCCGCCACCCGCCCACTGAGTAGGCACAGGCGGCCAGGCTACTAAGCAGGGCTATCGCGGCCAAAGCGCGGACCATCGCGCCCCTGGACCGGCCGTTTATCTTGACCACGCTAGGTCGACCTGTTTGTGTGCCGCACAAATTCATTTCCACTGGGCCTCAGGGCTCTAACAGTTCAATTGAAAGGCATCTTCGCATGTCCCAGGACGGCTCCACCACCGGATACTATTTTGAAGACCTAAACGACGGCATGTCTGCCGATTTCACCAAAACAGTCACTGAAGCAGACATCATTAAGTATGCCGAGGTCTCGGGCGATACCAATCCGGTGCATTTGGATGCGGAGTATGCTGCGACCACGATGTTTAAAGAACGCATCGCCCACGGGATGCTAACCGCTGGATTTATCTCTGCCGTTTTCG
>WLXB01000056.1 GCA_012103295.1 Alphaproteobacteria bacterium
CCCGCCCTCCATATGAGTGGCCCCACCGAATGCTGGCCATCCTTTAAGGGGCGGCGCTTGTCGCTCCTGAAAGGATACAACCAAGTCATCCGGTCCAATCATGACCTGGCTTTCACCGCGTGCTGTCTCACCGCGGTCATAGGTTGATTTCAATCCGCGGGCTGTCCAGCCCAGTCGGCGAAGGGCTGCTTCCGTTGCGTCGAGATCTTTGACAAGAATATTGAGATTAAAGAGGCCACCTGTATCCCACCACCGTCCGCTCGGTCGCATCAATTGGCGGTCTGGCAGATCAAATTCTACAAGGCGGACATAGCCGTATTGAGAGTCTGCGTTACCAACAAGAACTTCTCGACCTGTTGTCCCAAAGGGTAGGCCCCACAGTCGCATCACGGTTGGGTCAATCGCGCCTTTGCGTTTCACCTGCCATTGGAAGACGTCAGTAAAGGCGGGGAGTGTTGCGTCGAGGCTGGAAACGCTAATTACGAATTCCTGCGTTCGAGACCCCGCAATGTCAGTCAAAGCGTACGGGTCTTCATCACCGGTCTGCGCCATCGCCATAGTGCAAAACAGACCGGCAAATAAGCTGGACACAATATTGCCAAATTGTTTGGTCATGACTTTGGGGGCTCCCTGATTGGGTCCATCTTAGCGTAAGAGCGGACTCCAGGTCTTCGGGTTATGGGAAAGAAATTATGCGCCATTCACCGCGCTTTTTATATATCTCCGCTCTATGTGCCGCCTTGTTGGCCGAACCTGTATCCGTCAAGGCTGCCAAGCTTATTGATCAGAATGTCTGCATTCTTGAGCATATGGGAAATACGAGATCACAAGCGGCCCGGACCCATATCAGCAGCGCCTGTAATTTCTTGTCGCAGCATTCAGCCAGCCTGGTGCTGAACCGGGAACAACGAGAGTTCTCCCGATGCGTTCTTAAATTTCTTACAGGTGTTGAGTCCGACGGGAATGCCTTTGAGCTGGCCAGATCATGCCGGCAACTTGTATGGGACGGTAAAGCGATTCCTTAGACCGACGCACACGTTACGAGTCAGCCGTTACGATTCGGTTTCGGCCGCCGTGTTTCGCAGCATATAGCCGAGTGTCTGCGACACCGTTGAGGTCGGCACCAGTTTTTACTTCAGGGAAAGAGGCAACGCCTGCGGAGAAAGTAACGGAGAATGAACCATCTTCCGTTTCATGCACCATTGCAGCGCATGTTTCGCGCAGTTCTTCCAGGATGACCGTTGCCGTTTCAATGTCGGTATTGGGCATGACGACGGCAAATTCTTCGCCACCATATCGACCGACATGATCAACACGCCTTAGCCGGTTGCGCAGCATGTGAGTGACACGCAGTAAGACTTGGTCACCGACGGCATGCCCATAGGTGTCATTGACGTTTTTGAAATGATCAATATCGACCATTGCCATGACAACGCTGGTCTTGGTGCGTGCCGCGGCGCTAATCTCCCGCTCCAGCGCACGCAGAATATTTGTGTGGTTGAGGAGGCCCGTAAGACTATCCCGATCGGTCAGCTTTTTAAGGTCGCGATAGCGATGCGCCCGACTGGTGACAGCAGATACCAACTGGCTGGGTTTAAGAGGTTTGACCAGAAAATCGTCGGCACCCAAATGCCTGGCTTCAAGTTGTAAAGAAATTCGGCTTTCTGTTGATAAAAACAAAATGGGAACAGTCGTGTAAGCGGGAAACTGCCGTACCATTTGCGCCAATTCTAGACCGGTACAGGATCCTAGATAGAGATCCATGAGGATGATGTCGGCTGCCATGCCTGCCAGCTCGTTGAGTAAGGTCTTAGGGTCACTGACGATCCTAGCATGCATACCGGCGTGCTCTAACGTGAGCTGGTAGAACTGCGCGAGCGTTTGATCGTCTTCAGTAATGACAACACGCAAGGGAGCGCCTGTCAGGCGTTCCTCAACGGCACTCATACGAGCAAAGACGTCTTCGCGATCAAGAGGGGTAACCATGAAATCCGACGCGCCTTTGCGCACTGCATCAAGGCGCTCCGAGAACCCTCCATGGTCGCCGATCGCGGCGATGGGAACGTCTTCGTCTAATTGGTTGAGCTTTAGCCATTTCTCGGCATCTGGGACCTCGTAAACCGAAGCCAGCAGCACTGTTGGTTCTCCGGCAGCGACTGGAAGAGGCGGCGTACGGCCTTCTACCTGAATGATGTCGTATCCGACGTCCTTTAGGGCCGAAAGAGCGTCGGAATTCGGATCAAGGTCACCGAACAGCAGGACATGAAAAACGCTGTGGCCGGAGCCGGCGTCATAAGGGGCGTGGACACCTTCGAGTACAACTTGTTCTCCAGGGATATCGACGGCTCGCTCAAGGTCGCTAATCAGTAAGTCGATCTGATCGATTTCCTCATCTGTCAGCGGTGTTTTATTTTCAAGTATCAGCCGAAAAAGACTGTCGATTGGCGCGGCTGTTTGACTGACCCGCGGAAAGCCAAGGCTTTTGCCGGTACCTGCTAAGCTGTGGGCGATATCTTGAATCAAGGATAAGCCGGTGGCGTCCCCACCCGACCCAGGGTTGCGGGCTAGGTCCGTCCATGCGCGTCGAAGTTCTTCGACGCTACCCTTGAGCGAAGACGCAAACTCAGCGCTCAAGGCACGAATACGCTCAGCAAGAATATCTGACGGGTCTGAAGAATTTGAGGCGCCGGATGGTGGCGTCATGGTCACACCTCCCACGCGAAAAGACCAACTAATGCTAACCGTGACCTGTCGGTTGCGACGGGTCAATAGCAGGCTTGCGCGACCCGTGATACAAACTGGCTAGTTCCGATGACCCTGGGGTGTGGCGTCCCGTAGACGGGTTGTCTTGTGCCAAAGCCTTGAATCTATTACAGGAAAAGTGGACAGTTATAGTGCCCCAAAAGAGGGCGAATGATGCCCCGAGTCGGGGTTGGGTAGGATTGAGGCCTTTGTGAGCGACGCACCAGCGACTTCTGACCAAGACGACGACGATCAGGTGCTGGGTGACGTCTTCTTCGAACTGCCGCTGTCAAAGTGGAACATGTTTGAGAGCCAGTCGCTCTTGCAGTCCAAGATCGTGCTACTCAGCGACTTGCATCCGGTCGTTGACATGTTCAACGACGATGGCGTTGGCGTAGGTGCGCGCAGTTCGACGGAGATCGTCTCAGAACTCAAACTATCGGACAAAGACCGTGAACGCTTAATCGCTCTTCTTGGTGCGCGCAGCTACGATGTCTATTCGGTTCGTGCGGCCATGAGTGACAAGCTGTCCGACGAAGAGTTAGAGCGGATCAAAATTCCAGAGGCCGAGAAAAAGCGTTTACAGTTTTATCTCAATAATTACTCGCGCGGACTGCTCAGTGTCATTCTTGAGGGCACTGATATTGAGATTACGAACCGTTCATCGCTATCAACGATTCTGCAAGGCCAGAACCGCGAGAAAGTCCTCAAAAACCTTATTGATATTGCCAATCGCCTGCGGATCGAACCTGAAGAGATTGTGAATTACATCGGCAAACTGTCCGAAGTCATCTTGGCGATTTCTTATTATCACCGGGTCTACGACAATATGATCGAAGGCCTTAAGGATTTGCTTCTCGAAGTTCGCAAAATGCAAAGTGACGCTGCGTTGTGTGTTCGTTTTCCTGGCCTTAAAGATGACGCAACGTTGGTCCTTGAATATGGCCGCGATACCTTGGCTGGGTTGAATAAGTACTTTAACGAATTCAAAAAAGTTGAGCGTTTCTTCGACACGGAAATTTCGCCAGAGAAATTTAAGTCACTCCGCGACGGCGTTGAGGCGCATTTCCGAGCGATTGGAAAGGTGCTCTGCTACTGGCAGATCAAGACTGATGGTTGGCACCACCGCTTTATTGATAGTCGAGGCAGGCTTAAAGATTCCACGTCCGAGCAGCGCTATAACTATTTTAAGGAAGAGCTTCACTACAATATTTATTTGATCCAAGAGACTTTGGACATCGTCAAGACCGCTGAAATTCCGTTGTGAAATGAGAAGGAGGCCGAAGATGCGTTGCAACCTCATACGGATTCTATTGTTCGGGCTGGCCGTGTCTATCGTCGCACCTGTATCAGCCGAAACAATAACGCCCTGGTGGTCACAAGATGTGACGGAGTGCGATCGGCAGTCGTCCCACGGTCTCGATCCGTTTCATGTGGCGCCTCCTGTGACAAGTAAGACGATGGATTTTGCAAAAGCGCAGGCAGCCTGTGAAGCCGCGGTGGCAGCGGATCCTGATAACCCTCGCTTGAATTATCAATTGGGACGCGTTTACGGCTATAGCGGGCAATGGCAGAAGGCGATGCCCTATCGTTTAAAAGCTGTTGAAGCAGAGTATCCCCAATCGTTGTTTGTCATCGGATACCTCTATTTTTCCGGCAATACCATTGACGAGAAGAACCCCTGCAAGACGGTAAAGATGTGGCGTCGCGGCGCTGAACTCGGCCGATTAGCTGCTCAGGTAGCGTTGCCACGGCACTATATGCGCGGTGACTTTGAGTCTTGTGGCGTCAAAATTCCGGAAAGCGAACTTGCTGGCTACCTCGACGCAGCGGAGGCGCAAACTGGTGATTTCTATACGTCGATGTTGATCGAAGACTTGCGGGCCGAGCTAAACCAATAGCCTGCAGACTATTGGGTGAGTACCGAGTTGTACTGAGACACCATTTTTTTGTCTAATTTGCGACCATCCACGTGAATATCTGTGGCTGCGAGCTTCTTCGCTTCAAAATCGAACGCGCAGGTGACGTTCCTGTTTTCGACGAAGCCAGACTCTCGCATCGCCGTAAACCGCACATAGACTTCGGCTCTGGGTTGCTCCTGAACCGTATAATCAATGATGTCAGTGATCTCGAATTTGTCATAGTTGGCAGTTTTATACTGCATGGCTACTTCTTCGCAGAACCCGGCATAATCCTCGGAGCAAGCGGACAAAGCCAAGCAAGCCACCGCAGCGAAACCCCAATGTAAGCGCATCTTCATCCCCATAGTCTCGTTCCCGTTGGTTTAGAGATTGGCACAGCTCTGCGTCTAAAAATAGGGGTTATGCTGGCGGTTCTACTTCTGGCGGCATGTCACGGGCCCATAACGTTTCGGGGTCGATATAGGCGCCGGTCCATTTTGTCGGCGCGGTCATGAAGTCCGGAAAGTGTTTTTCAGCATAGGCTGGAATTTGCCCCGGCACTTCGCTCAAGCTTTTGGCCTTCTTTGACGCGTCTCTGCGGTATGTTCGACCCTGGTCTTGTCCCATAAGCATCCACGGATACCATGGGCCATGGCGTTGCCCGGTTGTGATGGCCTGTACGGAGGAGAGGTCGGGATTCTCCAACTCATCTCGCCGGGCGATAATTTGGGCCTGTTGGTTCTTGTAGTACATCTCACCAACGGATGCGCGCGGCCACTTGTCTGGCGTGATCGGGTTTTTCTTGATGATTTTCCCGTCGGACCAGCGAATGACGTCGTTGCCGTCTGTCTGCCATTCAACGCGGAGTTTCGTATGATCGTTGATTGGTTCCATAGGTTTCACGATGGTGTGCAATGTTGAGGCGTAATTGACCACCTCAACTTCCTTTTCGATCCACGGGTTGTACCAACTGTTCAATACGTCGCCGGTCTCCAGGTCCAAGTAGCAGATCGTAAAGTTGGACATATTTTTGTACGAGCCATCGTCTTGCTTGTATGACCGGCTGAAGGCGAGGGTGCCTGCGTAGAACATCGGCTCAAGAATTTTTCCGTCTTCTAGGATGGCGTGAACAATGCCTTTCATCCAAGAGATGGTTTCTTTGCCGTCTTCCAGATCACCGGTCATTTTGACCAGGGCGTAGAGTTGATCTTGTGGGTTGTCGAAATCTAGCGTGCGGCCCGTGGAACCGGTGGCGATCGTTGGCATCATAGGGGCGGCTGCCAGGCTAGCTGCCGCGCCCAGGGCCGTGCGCCGAGACGGTGTTAAACTGGATTTACCCATCGTAATTGCTCCTAGTTTGAGCGGGTTAGGCTGTTAACCCAATTCCTCACTTCGGTGAGACGAATGCTATCGTCCAATAGGTCGTCAGAGATACCGGTCTTTTCTCGGAGGTCGGTTCGGCTCGGCTCTTTGTGAAGCGCGATCATGTCATCTGCTGATGCCCGCACGGAGTCGAAATCCGGATAGAATCCTTCTTGCACCAGGGTTTTGCGTTGCCGCCACAATATGGCTCCGAGTTCAGAGGCATGGAATTCGGGGTGATACTGAACCCCCGTGAAAATGGTTTCTCCCGCAGGGAAGGTGGCTGCCTGAATCGGAGACATATCATTCTCAGCAAGCACGATTCCGCCTGACGGTAGGGAGGCGACCATATCCTCATGAATCATCGCGGCTTCGAAAACCGGACGACGCCCTTCAAATACCGGGTGGGAACGTCCGGCCTTCGTCAGCGTCAATCCACGCCCTACGCCGACTTCTCGGCCTTTTGGATTGTGAACAACCGACCCACCGGCCGCGACTGTTGCGATTTGGATGGCAAAGCAACTCCCAAAACCCGTGACGCCGGACTCGAATACAGACTTGGCAAACTCAATCTGCCGTCGAACGGAAGCATCGCTTGTGTTGCGGACGCTGACGACGGATCCAGTCCAAACCGCGCCGTCAAAATCACTCAGAACAGTCCCACTGGGTAGAGCGCTATCAGGATCCGCCGCGTATACAATCTCGCAGGATGTATCGTCGCGGCATGTTTTTAGTGTGTCGGTGTATAGTTCGGCGGCAACAGTCGCGCCGTCTTCAACGAGCTTCTCTCTTACCCGTTTTGGATACCCGTCTATGATAAGAACACGAGGCCCGTTCATTGGCTCTGTCTAGGGGTGCTGGCGTAGGGCATCAAGCCGCATGCGCTCGTTTATCATGTCCATTATTGGGCCCTTGGGAGAGCCCTCGCACCCTTCCTGAATCATCAAGCCCAGGCCGGCGAGGTTGTTGTCGGCAAGGATGGCGGTTCCGTGCATGTGATTGAAATACCCATCAAGCCAGGCGAGCAGGAATGATAGTTCATCTTCCTCTAGGCTAACGAGGTCCACGCACTCAATTTTGTTCATACGGATGGGCTCTGCCTTATCCGCAGCATTTACGGACACTGAAGAGCAAAAGAGAAGAAGTGCAAGAGCCAGTGGTAGATGCACTACGCCATCCCTATGTTCATTGACTAGAATGTACCACGGAAACTAAACCCGTAGAAACCGCCTTGCTTTTGTGTTCGAAACTCGGTGCGGAGAATCTCACCATCAGCCTGCGACGTTAAAAACACGGTTCGCGTTCTTTTTGTTTTTGGGCGCAGCACGTTGCCCCAGAACAATCGCCCTACAATGCCGTTTGCGAATCGTTTCTCAAAGAACAGCCGAACGTCAGGGCCGGTGGTTTGGCGCTCAACCGTCTTGAAGTCACTTCTGATCTTGGGCCCATTCCATGAGAAGACGGTGCCATAAGAAATGGCCCAGGCCTGAACGTCATGGCGGGCGTCGATGCTTAGCTCGTGCTTGTTCTGGTTAGAAAAGCGGCGCTTTAGTCCAGTGAAGGGGTCTTCGACCCGCGAGTCCTGCCATAAGAACGTTGTTGAAATGACAGCGTCGATTAACCCAAGTTGTCGCAGTTGCAGGCTTGTCTCTACTTCTGCGCCATAATGTGTTCCAGAACCCAAGTTCCCCGGAGCAGAATCGGCGACACCAAACGGAACGATATCGCTGACGTCACTGACATCCCGGTAAAAAGCCCGCAGGTTAATCACCCCGGCTTGGTTGGCTAGTCGGTGCTCGGTACCAATCTCGAAGTCCCATGATTTTTCGGGTGCGAGATTGGGGTTGCCCGCGTCAATTTCACCGTCGTCGCGGTCGAGCACAGCGACGAAGTCATTAAACTCAAGCTGACCAACATCGCGACGGGCTGACGAATAGAACTGTGTTCTGTCTGACGCGGTGTAATAAACATCGACACTCGGCTTGGCGAACTTGAATTTGCGACTGGTATCGACATCAGAACCAAGTTGATCTAGCCAGGAGAACTCTGCCGCAATACCCGTTTCGACCTCCAAATTGGGGGTGGGCCGCCAAGTGTGGTTGGCAAAAGCTTCAACTCGGTCTTCGGACACAACTTGGTCGGCGTTAAACACATCGCGAGTGGTTTGAATGCCATTCGTCACATCGAAGAAAGTCTGTGTCTTGTCTAGACTATTGATCGCGCCTTCGATACCGACTTCAAGGCTTTGTGTTTTCGCGAAGGCCCAATCTAATGTGCCACGCAAAATCTTCTCAGTCGCTTTTTCGTCCTGGGTGTCGCCCGAAATCAGCGTTGGTGCGTCCGGATCGTCAATAAAGCTAAAATCTTCATTCTCACGGTCTTCCTGGTTAACCGCATAGACAAATAAGCCCTTGAACTTGAGTGTTTTGGTTAAAGGAACACTGTAGTCACCGCTAACCTCGTATTTCAGATCTTCGCCCGACAGCTGCTGGATACTGCCACCATCAGCGGTGCGCCCGCCATCGCTGTCCAAGTCGAACGCGAATAGAACATCTCTTTGATTGCTGATGGGGCGTTCTTCAATGAAACCGCTCAGTTGGGCTTGGTGATCACTACCGAACGAGTAAGCGACGCGGCCACGAACTATATACCTGCGGCTGTTCATGCGCCTTTGTTCTTCTCGATCCACAATTGGCTGACCGCCGGAGTTGGAGAACAATTCTTTTTGAACACGAGGAAGTTGGCGCGGGCGTGTCTCGCCTGAGAGCGTGTAACTCCAGTTGCCTGGTTCGCCACTGATCGATCCAGCGACAGTCGGCATATGCTGGCCGTCAGTGAAAGAAACATCACCGACGCTCCACGTTCCACCGATGCCGTCAGTATCGGCGAGGACAACATTGATCACACGGCTTCCTATATCTGCATCAATTTCTTTGACATTGCCGGTGATGACTTCGATGCGTTCTACCTGACTGGCGGGGATGCGCTCGAAATAGTCTTGAATAGTGTTGCCCTTGGTCGTCAGACGTTTGCCATTGATCAGAACTTGAGTTGTTTGTGACCGTAAACCGCGTCGATCTTCTTCGCCGGACGCACCGCCAGCACTGTTGCTGAGTGCTCCGGCTGCTCCTGGAACCCGTTCCAACATATCTTTGGCGTGGGTGGGTCTGTAGGCCTCGAAGAATTCCGGACCGTAGACTGTGACACCGTCTTCAGATTGTTCAGGAAGGGAGGGTTGTTGAGTGTGGGCATCCGGTGAATATATCAACCCGGCAAACCAAGCGGCCAACGCCATAATCGCAATGTGCCGCAATCGATGTACTCCTTCAGCGGGGCGTCTAATGATCTAGCGTACTCGCCGAAGCTCACCTTCCCCTCAAACATGTAGCCTAAGTCTATAAGGGGTGTGGACCAAGCTGGTCCACGGGTTTGTCACGGAATATTGATCTGCTATCGGTCTGTGATCGCGACAATTGTACGGACATGTTCTTCTTGTGCTTGAGTTTCGATGGCTTCAGGTCTCTGCGCTCTAACCTGGGTTATGGCATCGTCGGCTTTCACACCAAGCTCAACCAGAAGACGGGCGGCAATCATTCCCGCACGGCCGCGGCCACCGCGGCAGTGAAGCACGATATTTTCGCAATTACTCAAGGCCTGTCTTAGGGTGCTGCCCAATACATCCCACTCACTCTCCCATTTTTCATCAGGTATTTCGAAGTCGACGATCGGACAGTGGTGCCACGTGATGCCGTGGGTGCTAGTGGCAGACGCTATAACCTTCGTGGACAATGCGCACGCTACGATCTCGTGATCTTCCATCAACGTAATCATCGTCGTCGCCCCGACCTGGCGTATTGCGTCGAGATCAGTTTCAAGATCACGGTCCCAAGGGCCGGTGGCAGCGTTGGGCTGTTTCTTTCCAGGGCACATTGTGAAGAATATGTGGCCGTTGCATCCCGGCGCGCTCACGACGGCAAGGGGTAAGGGGTGCGTCATGCTTGTTTTCACGGGTCTCATCTCAGGTTACCGCCCTGCACTAGGCGCTGGAGGAACGTCGACTCGATGGCCGTTCAGACGCAACCAGCGTACCCAATCATCTTGGAGAAGACTGGCTTGCCTCGCCAGATCACGGTCTTGATTCTTAAGGGCGCGCAAATAGATTTGGGTGCTTGGTACGAACAGGTCGTGCCAGGCATCAGGGAGTCTGGAATGAATTTTACTAAGCACATCATCCCGAACCATTTCGGCCTGCTGGGCGGCGAAGCCATATCGATCTATCAGATATCGCGTATCACTGGGGTCGATTAAGCCGCCCTTATCGTTGGCGTAGGCGATGGCTTCTCGGACCTCAAGCATGGCCTGGTGATAATGTTGGGCGTTGGCAGCCTCTTCAGCAGTCCAGCGCGTTAGGAAAAGCCAAGCACCAATTATAATCGCGGCGGCGAGCGCACCCAGGCCGAGTTGCTTTTGTTTGAGCGAGAGCGTCAAAGAATATCCAACACACTTTCCGGTGGACGACCCATGGCCGCTTTTTTGCCAGATACGACGATGGGGCGCTCAATAATAGCGGGGTGCTCGGTCATCGCTTTGACAATCGCGGCATCGCTCATCGATGCGATGTCTAATCCTGCCTCTTTAGCATCTTTCTTGCGGACGATATCGCCGGGCGCAGCGCCCATTTTGCCCAAGATATCTTTCAAGGTTGCCTGACTTGGTGGTGTATCAAGGTAGGTTACGATTGTTGGCGCAATGCCTTGTTCTTCAATCAGCGCCAGAGTCTGCCGCGATTTCGAGCACCGGGGATTGTGATAGATGGTCACAGCCATTGTATTAGGTCTCCGTTACGTCTTTAGTTGCTAAGTTCTTGGTAAAGCCGGGTCGCGAAAACCTTGCCTTGGTCCGCTCTTACTGAAAAGTCAGGGTCGTAAGCCTTTGTCGGATTGCCATCCAGAAATTGCTTAAGGGTTTTGCCGTCACTGATCGCTTGTAGAGTGATCGCCTTCATGCCTTTCAGCATGGTGAGAGTTTTCATCGCACCAGCACGGTCTGAAATAGCGCCATGCCCGGGAATAATGATCGTGTCCTGGTTCGTGATGTCGCCTAACCGTTCAAGTGCGGCGATTTCTCCATTCAAGGTGCCGCCTGTCGATGCGTCAATGAAGGGATAGGAACTGGTGACATAGACATCACCGGTATGAACCACGTTGGCCTCAGTAAAGTGGATGAAAGCATCTGAGTCTGTGTGAGCGTTGGGGACGTGGATCATGCGGATCGTCAGGTCATTGAAACGCAGTGTCGCGGTATCGTTGTAAGTGATTACTGGAAGGGCCTCTTGCGGGGAAGCGGGCTGATTAAAATTAAAAGCTTCAACGAATTGATCGGACGACATACGTACATAGGTGTTGTCATGGGCGACGATCGTTTTACCCGCTCGGCCATAGTTTTCGTTGCCGCCCGTGTGATCCCAATGCCAGTGGCTGTTGATCACGTAACGCAAGGGTTTGTCGGTTAGTTCGGCGATTGCTGCATCAATCTTAGCGGTCATCTCCGCGTATTGATCATCCACGATCAGGACGCCGTCGCTGCCAATAGAAACAGCAAGGTTGCCTCCGGCACCCATAAACATGTGGATGCCGTTGCGCACAGCACTTGCCCTAATTTGGGCGGTGTCGGGACTCAATTGGGCAGACGCCTGTTGAGCGCCAGCATAGACGAGAAGGGCAAAAAGGGCCGCGGCAATGGACCTGGTCATGGTGCGCACATCCTTTAGGACAGTTTGAATTCCAGAGCATCCTATCACGCGCAACGGAGAGGGGGAGACCGCTAAACAAAATCCTCGAAGCGGTCTCGCTCCGGGTTGAGCCAGTGGACGAAACCGTTGCGTATGTCGAAGTAAAAACCATGAATATTCAGATTGCCGTCAGTAATTCGACTGGCTACCCAAGGAAAGGTCATAAGATTTTGAATCGATAGCCTAACGACGGCAAGCTCGGTTTTTATCGTCCGGTCAGGATCGACGTGTCCGTCACCAGCTTCTCCGGCATCCTGAACAGCGGGCATAGCGATGGACATCCAGGGGCCGATAAACTCTCCAGCCGGTGGTGCGCCGTCAGCCATTTCAATCAAGGCGTTCACACCCCCGCATTGGGCATGCCCCATAACAATGATGTCGGTGAGTTCTAACCCCGTGATGGCAAACTCCAAGGCGGCGCTGGTGCCATGGTAGCCAGGACCGGGGTCGTAAGGCGGCACGACATTGGCAACATTACGAATGATAAATAAGTCGCCTGGATCTTGATCAAACATCAGAGTTGGGTCGACTCGTGAATCACTACAGGCGATGACAAGGGCTTTAGGGTTTTGGCCTCGATCAGCGAGCTTCTTGAACAAGGGCTGGTATTCGGGGAGCCGCGTTTCTCTGTACCGCTGGTGCCCCGACCTGAGAGATTCTACTAGCGCCGACATCATTACTCCTGAGGACTCATACAAGTGGTCTGAACTATGCGGTTTTCCCTGACCTTTGGATTAACAGGAGCCGGGTCGCATTGGCAACGACAACCAGCACCAGAACCAGACTAACGACAAAAGGAAGGTTCAAGTTGATGTCGAGAAAGAAACTGCCGACGATCAATGGCCCTGTGACCCTGCCGATCATCGAGGTTCCATTTGCGACGCCAAGCATATAGCCGACTTTGTCTTCTGGGCTCACTTTGGTAAGCACACCAAACAACACGGTATTCCATATGCCAATGCCAATGATTGCGATCCAAAGCCCTGCCACAGACACCCAGACGTTGGTGCTGAAAATCAAAATTGTAAGGCCAATCGCATCAATGAGTGTACCGACGAGATAGGCACCGACGTCGCCCAAGTGCTTGGCCAGTGGGCCGACTAGGCCGATGGTTGCCACCATATAGGCGAGCCCCATTGCAGCCATGCCAAAGCTCACGTCGTCAGGTCCCCAGTTGTGTATGCCCTGAGCCCAGAATGCGAAAGAAAATTGGTCTGACCCACTGACGTAACCGCCGATGAAAAACTGCACGATCATCAGTGCTAAACCGATACGCCCAATTGGGACACGCGGCGCCTCATACTCTTCTTTTGTCTGTGTCGCTGTGTCTTCTGTTGTGGTCTTAGATGTGCGGCCCGTCCCAGGGCGGGTTTCTTTCAGGAAAATAATTCCAATGAGCGTCGCGATCATGCTCAGCCCAGCAGCTAGAAAGGACGGCGTCGCGTGCGTGAATGTTTCCAGGTCGCTTCCCATAAGGAATCCACCGAGTACGGGCCCGACGAAAAAAGCGAGGGCAGTCGCGCCAGACCCATAGCCCAAATACTTCGCTCGGTTCTCATGGGTTGTTAAGTCCGCGATCATGGCGAAGCCTATCGATACGTTTCCGCCCGTAATGCCCTGAAGAGCGCGCACCGCAAACATGGAGTCGAGGCTGTCCGCCATGCCGAATATGACGAACGTCACCGAGCTGGCGGCGAGGGAAATCATAAAGACGGGCTTGCGACCGAACCTGTCAGAAAGCTTTCCCCATATCGGCGCGACGACAATCATCAGCGCTGGCATAAGTGTAAAAAGCAGGGAAATCTGGAACGACGTCGCGTCGTATTTTTGCCCAATAAAGGGGAGCATCGGAAGGATGATGCTGGCCGGTATGACAGCGGCGAATATGGTGACGAACAGAACGGGCACGAGGCAGTTTACCACAGGCGGCGACGGGATCGGTGTTTCACTTGAGCCATAGGGGAGATCAAGTCAATGCGTTTGTCATGCCGCTTGATCCCGCTGGTCTTAGACGGTTAGCGTGCTTCAACACCCAAATCCCAGACATTTGGAGATCAAGAATGCCGCTCGTCCCCCGCCCAGGCCTAGATCGCATTCAGCCTTACCAGCCGGGGCAACGTCCTATCGGCGGTGGCGGACCAGGCGTTAAGCTGTCTGCCAACGAGTCGGCGCTCGGGCCTAGCCCCAAGGCAATGGCGGCTTATGCCGATGCTGCCGGTGTTATTGAGCGGTATCCCGATGCCAACGCCGTAGGCATTCGCCAGGCCCTTGCAGATCGGTATGGCCTAAAGGTCGAGAACATTCTGATGGGCATCGGGTCTGACGAACTGCTCAGCGCGCTTGTCCGGACCTATGCCGGGGTTGGCGATGAAGTGCTTTACCCAACTGCGACATTTCCCATGTATCGGATCTACGCCCTATCAACTGGTGCCGATATCGTTCAAGCGTCTGACGCTGGTTACACCGCTGATGTTGATGCGCTCCTCGCAGCTGTCACTGAGCGCACCAAAGTGGTGATTGTCGCCAATCCGAATAATCCGACCGGGACCTATTTGCCGGCCGACGAGATGGAACGCCTGCGCGCCGGGCTGCGCGACGATATTCTTCTGATCATTGATGCGGCCTATGCCGAGTATGTGTCCAAACCCGATTATGATGCGGGGATTGCCCTGGTCGATGCGACTGACAACACTGTGATGACCCGAACCTTCTCTAAGGTGCATGGTATGGCGTCCTTGCGCATTGGGTGGTGCTATGCCCATGAGGACATCGTTTCTTTGGTTGGCCGTATTCGGTCGCCGTTCAATGTATCCAGCGCCGGCCAGGCGGCTGGAATTGCCGCGCTCGTGGATAAAGCGCACGAAGACTCGGTTATCGCTCATACGGCCAAATGGCACGGCATCGCAACCCAGCGACTGTCGGCCTTGGGGCTGGAAATTACCGGCACCGAAGGCAACTTCCTATGTGTCGGGTTTCCTGACGAAGACGGCAAGCGGGCGAAGGACGCCGATGCATTTTTGCGTAAGAGCGATATCATCACGCGTGCAATGGCGGGTTTCGGATTACCCAATCATCTCCGTGTGACCATCGGGACCGACGACGAGATGGAGATTTGTCTCGACGCTATTGAAGAGTTTGTTAATGCGTGGTGAGGACAAAAAAATCCCCGGCGGCCTTGGGACGAGGCGATGCCGGGGTTGGGACTAGTCTGAGACGGGTTGGTAAGGGACCGTTTGGGGCTGCACTCTCTTAGCGGGGCGTCAGCTGGGACCGGATGGTAAGGGCCGGTCGTTGGGATCTTTCTGGGTCGTTATGATTCTTTCACCACGCCTTTTACTTCGACAAGATGAGACGTGATTGCTTCGTTGACTTCATTGTATGCAGCTTCCATTTCCTGAATTCTCAAACGAAGGCTGCGCATTTCCTCCATTTCTTTATCGGTCATCGGCGTTTTGTTCGACGCTACCATTAGTGTCATGGCCAAGTAGCGAGCCTTAAGCTCAGCAACCATCTTGGCGAGCGCAATCATCTCGTGCGGGTCAATCACATCAACGTGCTGCTTCAGCGCCCGTTTCATTTCGTCTTCTACGATGTGAGTGACATGGCGCGCGAACTGACTTGCTGTCAGCGGCGCCTGTCCCGCCTTGCCATGGTCATGGTCAAAGGAGGGGCTCGACTGCGATGTCTTTTCGTCCTTGTTGCTGCGGACGGCGATAAAATCGATTACGGACATGGCGGCTTCCTTACGTCACTCTTTCGTTTCACATTCGCGCGGCCATTCAGGCCTGTGCCTTAACAGATGCAAGGGCCGTGCCATTCCGGTAAACGATCTATTAATGTAATAAAAACAATAGGTTATGAGGATACGACAGCAGTCGGTCTCGAATCCAACGACGCAGGTTGGGGGAACCCGCAGGGATTGCCCGGCAAGCTCTGCCGGGTGGTATGGGGGTGTCTATCTGGAGCGACCAGGGCGTCCACAGTTCACGACAAACTCAGGATGATCTAATCCTATAAACCCGGCGTTCAACGCAGCGTGTCCGTTCACTGTCGGCTTATCACTGCCGTTTTGATAAGCTTGTAAGGCCAGTGCATTGTTGAAGAAGCCTGATGTCCAAATGATCTGGCGCATTTGAATACCCAGTGCGTCTCCGCCGAGCCACACGAAATCGCCTTGGTTATGCACCATGACATCCTTGAAGTTGACCCAGTCGCCGTCCGCACCTTTATGTCGTCCATAGCAGGAATAGAAGCGCGCTTTGCGGAATCGTTCGGGCATGTCTAAGCCGCGTAGGCGATTGCCTTCCATGTCGTAGACGAGATCGCTGCGCCACAGGTCAGTCCGGCTTAGGATGCCGGTCGCCTCGACCGTCGTCTCTTTGCCATCGACGCCACCAACACACGCGCCCGGATCAGTTGTGCCTTTGAATTGACTGGCCTCCCGTTTCCAATACATCACGCATTGGGCGTTGAAGCGATAATCGTCGGGCCCTATGTCACTCGCCGCCTGTGCGTTGCCGGCGAGGTAAGACCAATCGCCGTCTTTCTTGAACCACAATTCATGGACGATGGCTTGCCGCTCGACATCGACAAAGAAGTGATGGACTGACACGTAATTCAGGTTGCCTTGCAATCCGTCTTTGCCATAGTTCTCGATGACGAACAGCACGCCAGGAAAATTATCGTTCTCAATCGCTTCATACTTCATGTGAATGCGCCCATGGCGCATGTCATCGGGAAGCTGCTGGATACCTTCGTTGAAGGTTTGAATTTCATTGTCCCAGTCGCCCGAGAAAAAGGTATCAAAATCGCGCTCAACTTCGGTCTGCGCGTTTGCGGGCAGAGCTAGGAAGAAACAAAGGGCTATTGCAAGAAGCAGTCGCATGATCAGAGTCCTAACGCGCCGGGGTTCATCAATCCCTTGGGATCAACATGGGTCTTCAGCATTTTTACCATAGCCATGGCACCCGCGTCGCGTTCGCGGGTGTAGGGGTAGACCTTACCGATCTGCATGTGGGTTCCGCCACAACTATAGAAGCAATCGATAATACCCTTCTTCATTTCTTCAACGAGAGCCCGCCCGTCCATATTGGTCGGGAAGTCGGTTAGCTTCTTGAGCATTTCCGGATCGGTATGGCGGTCATGGAAAGGCTCGCGGGAGTCTTCCCAATAGAACACCGGCTCATAAAGGAAGCCGTTGGTCGCGAGGGTCGTAAACATAGAGGCCGTGATGATCTTGTGTGTGTCCATTTGCTCTTGGTAGCGGCTATGCAGCGCGCTCAACTTTTCCTGAAACTCAGCGACGCGGGAAAAGGGAAGAATTCCGTGCAACGGTACCCAGCGTTCACCTGATGTGCCGAGCAATGAAAACGGCGGGAAGGGATACGCACGTACAACAGCCGGGACCGTGTTGACGATTTCGTTGCCGTGCGGTCCGACGGCTTTTCGTAGAGCGTTGAGATGGCTTTTCATCTCTCTCATATCGCGCGCTTCGCAAATGAAGTGCGCAGTGTATTCCGCTTTATCAATAAACCTTTTCCCGGCGAGGGCGATTTTTAGCATCTGCCAGGCACCTGCGAAGATGTTGCGTCCGGCCATGCCCACGGCCCATAAAGTTTTGAGATCTTGCGCCAGACCTTGTCCGCCGGTGAACACCTTCATGACCACGGAATCAAAACCAAAGGCTTCTGTTGGTAGCCCTTCTCGTGCTGCCGCCGCCATGCCCTTGTGGAGCCCGTCAAATTCTTCAAATGCGTACGATAGGCCCATGACCACCGGCGATCGCCGCTGTAATCGAAGGGTGACAGAGGCTTTGATGCCCAATGCCCCAGCATCGTTGCAGAACAATCCTGTCAAATCAGGTCCGTAATGGCGAAAGAAGGGAGAATGGTTCGGTTGACCGGCAGACCCAGTGGTTACGATTGATCCGTCCGCTAACACGACTTCCATGCATTCCGCGGCGACTCCCGAGGGGCCCCATTTCGAAGAGCCATAGGTGAGGCTGCCTTGCGACATGGACCCGCCGACCGTTGCGTTCAAACCAGAGAACGGCCCCCAGAAAATTGGCCGCACGTTTTTGTCGGCGAGGGCTTCGTCCAATGCGGCCCAAGTGCAGCCGGACTCCACCGTGACGTACATGTCTTCGGTGTTTATCTCGACAATGCGATTCATTTTGCGGGTATCGACCGTCACGCCGTTGCTGGTGGTTGGGATGTAACCATCCGTGTAGGAAAATCCACCGCCCCGGGGGAACAGTGCGACGTCGGCCGAAGTACATGCCGCTACAGCCTGAGCCAGTTTTTCTTTGCTGTCTGGTTGGATTACCGCAAGGACGGGTGGGCCCTGATTGTAGACGTCTTGGGAATAGTACGCTCGTTCACCTTCATCAGTGATGATGTTGTCGGCACCCAAGATAGTTGTGAGCGTATCGATCAAGGACGAGTGAGAAGTATTGGATAAATCCTGGGCTTCAGACATGGCGTATTCTTTCTTCGTTCTGAGATTAATCTTTAATCAAAGCGATAACGGCCGCCGCGCGGCGAGAGGGATCATTGGACAGCGTAAGGGATTTTGCGTTGGGTGCCAGTGCTGCGGCTCGTTCACAGCGCGTAGTGTAGGGGCTTCCGTCTCGGGGGCCGAACACTGCGGGAACAGTAAGGTGTTGCAAGGCCGTCTCGCTATCGAACAAGAGCGCGTCTTCCACCACTTGGTGATAGGCAGGTGACGCTTTGAGTACATCGACAACGCGTGCGTGCAGTCGCACCGGGTCCGTTTCGGGCGGTTGAGCAACGGCATTGTCAGGAACGGCGTTAAACCACGGCCAAAAGAATTCACTATCCCGGACCATGTACCAAGCCTCTGCCATATGTTGACCATAGGGCTGCGGCGTAAGGGGCGGCGCGAAGTTATCCTTCAGTTTCTCTTTGTCTGTGCCGTCAAACAGCCAAAAATCAATCGCTGTGAGCGATCGGATGTCTAAGTCGGTGCGTTCGATAAGGTTGAGCGCAACCAAACCACCGCCACCATAGGCGAATACATGTGCAGCTTCGATGCCGAGCCACCTCATGGCTTCATCGATTGCTCGCGCGCAGGCATCGACTGTAACTGGTCCATCGCCCCAAGCGCTTCCGGTCTCTCCGTGGCCTGGTAAATCAAAGGCAACAAAGGGACGCTTTCCCATCAAGGTACTCATCACCGGTTGCCAGCGTTGGCATGATGACCCCAAGTTATGAATTAAGATGACCGGTAGACCGCTACCGACATGTCCCCTACGTATGTAGAGTTGCCCTGTATTGGTTTCTGCGTATGAGGCCCATGCGCGATCCGCAATCGTGCCAGTCGCTGTCACCGGTGGTTCATCACCTTGCGCGTGATCCAATAGCAAGGTTTTAGCGGCGTCGTTTAATGTATCCAAATCATCAAAGCGTCGGATAGTTACCGGGTCCGGTAGATCCGCCGGCAATCGGTCTAACTGGTCGTACAATAGGTCGTGGACTTGCGCTGTGACCAAGCAGGGGCTAGTCACGCCGCGTAAGACTTCGACACCGTCGCATCGAAAGGCAGCGCCGTAGCCATCGGATTCATGGTGGCCGGTTCGAAGCAAATCAAGGACGTCTTCTTGTAAAATATGCGGTGGCGGGACGGCGAACTTGGTGCGCATCACCGCCCGTGCGGCTTTGGTGTTTACCGACCAAGGAAAGAAAAGGAATTGATCTCTAATCCTTTGCCAAACGTGGGCGAGGTGTCGCCCATCTGTTTGTGGCGTATAATCCGAGAAGTAGTTTGCAAGAATCTCATCCCGTTCTTCTTCGGTGATCACGAGATAGCCGTTCGCAACAGTTATGGTAAGCCGGTCCGGGTGACGCCGCGCGCATTCTGCCGCGATCATGGCTCCGGTATGGTGGCCATACAGACCGAAACGATCCAGGCCAATTGTATCGGCGAATGCCAGAAGGGCGTCGGCAAAATCGGTTAGGTCAAAAAGTGTACCGGCTTCTTTCGCTGGCAAAGGGTCCGAAGCCCCATAGCCCGGTGTGTCGGGTGCAATAAGTGTGAAGGTGTCCGACCACGCATGCATTAGCGGTTCTAGTTCAGCCGACGAGCGCGGACTCATGTGCAGTAATATGACCGGTGGTCCAGATCCAGCGCGTCGGTAGTGCACCTGATGGGTTATACCATCGAGCGAGCTGAGCGTTGCAACGTGGCGGGTGATGGTCATGGGCCTGATGTAATTATGACTCGGGGGTATGGGCCTCGTCGAAGGCCTTGCCGATCTCAGCGGCCGTCGTTTTCATGTATGCGATGTGTTTATCGATGGCTTGATCAGCGGTTAAGGCTGAACGAATGAAGCGGACAACGATGCCGCCGATAACATTGCCCTTCACATAGAGAGGGACGGCGATACTCATTTCCTGCATTGATGGATTGTCGAAGACGGCAAATCCGTTTCGTCGAACTTCAGCCAATATCCGCTCAACCATTTGACGATCTCGCGCAATCTTGTCTTCTACGCGATCTGACTTCTGTAGCACTTCAAGAAGAACTTCGCGCTGCTCGTCACTACAGAAGGCGAGATAGGCTCGCCCAGACGACGATCCCAATACCGGAACACGTAGTCCGGCTGAATAACGCTCTAGAGCCAACGGGCTGTCGCGGTCGGTTGTTTCGCGCACCAGCATGGACATACCGCTTAGCGTTGAGATGGCCAGCGGCCAAACAACGTCGCCAGCGAGTTTGTTGAGCAACGGTTTAGCAATTTCTTGCACCCACGACTCATCATCGTAGCCGTCAGACAAGGATCGTACCTTTGTCGTGAGACGATAGCGGTCGTCGCTGATGTCCCGAATGGCATAGCCCGACACACAAAGCGTTTCCAAAACCCGATAGGCTGTCGTCCGCGGCAAGCCAACCGCTTTAGCGATATCAGTGACGGTGGCGCCGTTGTGTCGATTAAGTTGCTGCAATGCATCTAGTCCGCGCATCAATGCCCTGATCGGGCGGACTGAATCCACGCTCTGCTTCTTGGTTGGCATCGCTTTATGTCCTGTGCGTTTAACTTTTTTATTGGTTGGGTAGGGGGCACCGCCTCGCGGGCAGCGTACTGACCACTGTGTGGAGGCATAAGAACCCCTAAGCACGTCGTCATCACAGCTTCCCTTGCATCCCCGTCCAGCAGGTGGACACACGGGGCTGCGATTGGAACCGCGGGGGCTTAATTTCATAGTCTGGAACCGGTGAATTGAGCCGTTAGAACGCTCAATCCAATAGACAAAAGATGTTTGTGAGCCTTACAAAGAATAATCGTGAACAGTGACGCCCTCCATACACAGTCAGACTTAACCATCGGCGGCGAAGTTGGCTT
>WLXB01000057.1 GCA_012103295.1 Alphaproteobacteria bacterium
TCGTATAACTCGCATTTTTGCGATGCACTAGACCCTACCGTTCAGGGCAAATTCTTTGTGGCTTGGATTCCTTTGGACGTAATTAATGAGCAAAGGAGAGGTTTAGAGGTCTATGAATCTGAGGCGCTTACGTATGAAGCAGAGAGCAAAACGGAAGATCTTTGGTTCGTTCCAATTCAAACGTCGACGGAACCAACATCCATTTACGCAAGTCCAGGCGATTTTATAATTTTCAACCCCGCTGCTGTACACCAAAGCGGTGGGAATGTTTCCAGTTCTCGCAGAGTAAGTATGGAGGTTCGGTTCTTCCCAGAAGATACATTGACCTCAAAACACTACTTTGATCCGACCAGCGGAATACTTTATGAACCCGATACTGGACCAAACGCTCGAAACTCGATGTGAGAGAAATGGAATAACGATCATTCAAAATAGATAAAAGAGTGATCTCCGGTGTAGCCGGTTTGCTTAAACCACCATTCCCATTCCTCTGGGGTGTTGAACTGTTCACAGGTCACTTGCCAGTACAACAAATTCGTTTTCTCTTCCTCGGTGCGATAAGACTCAACGCAAAGGTATTTCTGTTTTCCTACCCGCTCCATCTCGCGCAGCGCGGGGTCAAGGTCATAAGAATGAAGATTGTGAAGCGCGTTAATTGAAATAACGAGATCGAATTCATCGTCGCCATAGGGTAGGGAAGTCGCGCTGCCATGATCGATCAGATCTTTTATCTCGGGCTTGGCATTTTCGATGGCATAGGTCGAGACGTCTATGCCGTGCACTTCAATGCCGGGCAGAACCTGGGTGAAGTCGAACATTAGAAAGCCTTTACCGCAGCCGACGTCGAGTACTTTGTCGCCTGGTTTTAGCTCGTATTGCTCAATCATCACCGATGCGATCTTTGACCAACGTCCTTCCATATATCGGTAGCCGCCGTAATTGATCCGCCGATCCCCGTCCCAATAGTCGAAATCCCATTTTTTAGCGAGGCTTGCAGCGTGCGCTTTGGGATAGTCAGGGTCGTTAACCCGCGCCAAGTAGTCACGTTGCGTGCTTTTGTGTAGGGGGGACATAAGATCAAGGTAAGCCAATGGGTACTCCTTCGGATAACAAGTCGCCGGCACGCGTTAATCGCCCTTTTATGAGGGCATCAGCTGACTGAGAAACATCTACCGCACGCATAGCGTCTAGTCTCTGGGGTCTCAGCACCGCGAGAACAATAGTTACCCATTTCAAATGCAGGATGGCACTCAGCGCCCGTGCGCGTGGCCGCAATATATCGACAGACAGTAAGGATGCAACTGCATTCTCCATAATATTCAAATACTTAGTGGGTACCCGAATACGTGGCTGGAGGAAGAAATCGACGACCGTTTTTGTCGGGTCATCCCAGCCTGCGAACTCAAAATCATGAAACTTAAGACCTTCAGGACAGGCAATAGCGTTGTGAAAACCAAAGTCTGAAGGGGATAGGCTGCAATCGGTTTGGTCAAGAGCATCAGCGATCTCTTCATTAGAGAGGCTGTTTTCAAGTTTTTCAGAAATAGCCTGCCATCGATCACTTGCTGAAGATATCAATGCCTTGGCCTGTCCCTGATAATCAGGTGGCAAGTGATCGAATTGAAGCGTCGCTAAGCGGGTTTTTAAGTCTTTGGCGTGTGCAGTGAGACTCAAGAACCCATCAGTGGCCTGACTTGTTATTTTTGACCGGCCATCAATCCTGTCGGCGTTGAGCGCAGAGAGAAAATCTGCGGCCCGCTGGGTATCGTCTTCATTCGGAACGTACGAGGCATCAAAACTATGTCCGTCAATGTATTCCATCGCCACAACCCGGTGGCCAGGATCGCTATGAAGGAGCTGAGGGACAAACTCACTGGCGACCTCGTTGGCATAGCCAAGAAATTCTGTCTCAGCCTGGTGCCGATCAGGCTGACCCGGGGCCGTGGGGCCATAGAGTTTAACAATTAGCCTGTCGTTAGGGGATTGCCATAGATAAACTTTATTATTTGCACCACCCGATCGTTGAATAACTGTCGCTCCAGCCGCACCTATGTGGTGCTCCGCCCAAGCCCGAAGGTCTTGGGGCAGATCGTCTAATTGCTGTTGAGCCACGTGAGATCAGTCCAGTGCTTGATCAGGGTCACCCCATCGGGAGTGTCTTCTTGTCCGGTATCTGAGTTTGGGGAGAACCAAAATTTCTTTGTAGCTGACGGGAAAGAGGCGTCCGTCAGCACTTCCTTCAGATCATCAAGAAATACATCGCATCCTAAAGAGTGAACAAGCGCGATTTTTTCATCTCTAGTTTCATTGAGGTGCACGTTTTCAGGTGAAAACAATGGGCTTCCGGAACTCAAAAGATTGTTACTAATCCATGCTCTCGCGGATTCATGAAGGTCGTATTGCGGTCCCAAATAGGGATACCGCGTGCGGTGGCTAATAATAACGGTCGAGTGGCCAGCGCCCTGGAAAGCGGCGATAGAGTCCAAAGCGTCCGGAAAAGGCTCTGCATGTGCCATGCCGGGGCCATATAATTTTCCCTGGAACTCTGTCCATTCGGATTCTCTATTTTGCGCGCGCAAGTAGTCCCGCACACCTAGCTTGGTTTTCGGAATCTCAGGCGGGAGGGACGCCATGTTTGTCGCGAGGCGCTCGATCGCTGCGTCATAACAAATGATCGTATTGTCGAGGTCTAATCCAATGATCATTTAGGACGCGACGCCCGCTGGCATCTTTAGGCAATCCTGCGCCGCGGCAACGACGCTCGCCGCATCAATTCCAAAGTATGTTCGAGCATAGGATTGGGATCCCACGGAATGCATAAATTTGTCACCAGTTCCAAGACAGGTGATTGGTGTTGCAATGCTATTCTGAGCCAAGAAGGCTGAGACATGTTCGCCGAATCCACCACTCTTTGAGTGTTCTTCAATCGTTATGATCGCCTTGAACCGCGCGGCCAGTCCGGCAAGCAATTTTTCGTCGAGGGGCTTTACCGTATTGACTAGAACGACTTCAGCAGAGATGCCGTGTGACTCGCTCAAAGTGTCAGCGGCCGCTATGGCTTCCGGTCCAATCGTGCCGACGGACAGGATGCAAATGTCCGTGCCTTTGCGAGCGACGGCAGTTTTGCCAATGCCTACCGCACTCTCGGGCGGGACAAGGTCCTGTTCGCCCTTCTTGCCGATCCTAATGTAAGTCGGAACACCGGACCCGACGGCTTCTCTAAGAACACTTCGCAAAGAGGGCGCGTCATAAGGTGTCAGGACACGGATATTAGGAATGGCCCGGAAAATCGCAAAATCTTCAAGCGAATGATGTGTCGGACCTAGGCTTGCATAAGAAAGACCAGAGCCAGTACCAACAATAACGACGGGTGCGTTGTGATAAGCGACGTCGACTCTGATTTGCTCAAGGCAACGGGTCGTTGTGAAGGGTGTAATGGTGTAAACGATTGGCCGTAAGCCACTTAGGGCCATGCCAGCTGCAACACCCATCATATTCGCTTCGGCGACGCCACAGTTCATGAACTGGGTGGGATAGCCACCGCGCAATTTGTCAAATAGCCGGTTACCAATATCACCAGATAAAAGGACAAGTTTGGGGTCTTCGGCCGCCATGGCGGTTACTTCAGCTGCGAATGCGTTTCTCATGGCCGGACTTTATACCTCAATCCCGAGTTCTTGAGCAGAGAGTTTGACTTCGTCCGCCGTTGGAATGCGGTAGTGCCAATTGTTGTCGTCTTCCATAAAGGAAACGCCTCGGCCCTTGATCGTGTTAGCTATGATCGCTTTCGGGCGTGGGTCATTTTTATTCTTCTCAACAGCGTCTGCCATTTGGCCGAAATCGTGTCCGTCTATTTCGGTGACGCACCAACCGAACGCTTGCCATTTTTCAGCCAAAGGCGCGAGGCCGAGGACTTCGTTGCTGCGACCAGTCGCTTGCCACTTATTGTAGTCGACGGCCACGGTTAGGTTGGAAACGCCCTGCGCAGCGGCTAGGAGAGCAGCCTCCCATACAGAGCCCTCATTGCATTCGCCATCGCTTAAAACCGCATAAACCGAATAAGGAACATCCGCGATACGGGACGCTAGCGCCATTCCTAAGCCCATGGGCAGGCCGTGCCCGAGTGAGCCCGTGGCCGCCTCAATCCCAGGTAGAGCTGACGGAGTAGGGGGGTGTTCACCGAAAAGCGACCCATCTTCTCCATATCCGTCCAAGTCCGACCTCGGAAAGAAACCTCGCTCAGCAAGGACTTGAAATAACGCAGGAGCGGCATGTCCTTTACTGAGAAGAAAGCGATCTCTTTGTGGGCTCGATGGGTCTGCCGGATTGATATTGAGAATATGCCAATAAAAGAACACCAGTAGATCAGTGCACGACAGGCAGGAGCCAAGATGTGGTGTTCCCGACTCATGCGACGTCTTGATGATCCGATATCTGAGCATCTGTGCTATTGGCTCTAGGGATCCGATATCGCTTTGGATCGGTGCTTCAGGCATGGTCTGTATTGGTCCGGTTACGGGCGGTGGACATAGGCAAGCGGTTGCTTGCGCAATGTTTCTAAGTTGTCTTTAACCCAACCTATGCAATGCTCCAAGCCAGATTCAAGGCTTATTTGATCGTCCCACCCAAGCGTCGACCGAATTTTGTCACTGTTCAGCCAGTATGCATCGTCTTTACCAATTCGATCGGGGGCTACGTCGACGCATTTGTCAAATGGGGCGTCGAGCATTGCGCAAATCATCTCCACCAGCTCACGTATAGAAACAATTCGTGGTGTTGATATGTGATAGGTTTCACCGACTGGCGCATTTTGTGCAATTGCCCATGTCGCTGGCGAAACGTCGTCCATATGAATGAATGATCGCGTTGACAGCCCACCGCCATGGAGTTGCAATTTCTCTTCGGTCAGCACGGATAGGATCGTTCGTGGGATAATGCGATAAAGGCGCTGGCCCGGCCCATAGACATTTGCGGCTCTTGTGCCAACGACAGGCAGATCAAAGGCTTCACGATAGATATCGAACGTCATATCTCCTGCAGCGCGAGAGACGGCATAAGGCGTCGACGGTGCGAATTTGTGATCTTCGGTAATCCAGCCGTCTGTGGAGCCATAGACCTCTGGCGTCGTGACATGCACATACTTGTCGAGGAAATCAATGTGTCGCAGTTTTTCAGCGAGCTTCGACGCGGAAACGACGTTGGTCGTCATCCAATCTTCTGGGTGGTCCCAGCTTTGCCCAACCATACTCTGGGCTGCAAAATTCACGATGGTCGTAAATCGTTCAGCGTTGATGAGCGATACGAGGGCCTCTAAATCGTGGTTGAGATCAACCTTTTCAAAGCGAAAATCGCCTGCTTTTGCTCCCCAGCGATAGGGTAGGAAAACAGCATTCGGTTCCATTGATCGACTGGTGCCGATAACGTCGACGCCTTGGTCCAGAAGGTAAGCAATGAAGCTGGACCCTGAAAAAGAATTGCTACCGAGGACAAGAACTTTACTCATAGCAGCGCCATGTTTTGTGGTTTGGTAACGTGTTGAACATTACAGCGAGAAGTCGATCAGGCACCGCCCAGCGGATTCACCGTTTCGCATTTTGGCGATCAAAGTATTGACCCCTTCGAGCGGTTCAATTTCGGTAATGAGGTCTGTCAGATCGACGTTACGGGACTCAGTGAGCGCCATATACCGTGGAATATCCTCGTGAGGAATCGCTTCTCCGCCAGTCGTGCCGGTTATCGTCTTGCCGAAGTGAAGGGGCAGGGTGTGTATCGCCGTGTCATTACCAGATTTTGGGACGCCGACCAGAATTGTACGGCCGCGGCCTGACGTGAGCTTGTAGCCCTCAGCGATGATTGAAGGGTTGCCAGTGTTATCAATAAAGACGTCCAGCGATTCTGTCGCAAAGATTTCGCGGAGACGCCCCCATGGGTCAGACTGAGACCCATCGATTGTTTCTGTCGCGCCGCAGGACTTAGCGAGCTCTAGCCTATTGGCGAAGCGATCAATGGCTACAATTGATCGTGCACCGGCTAAAGCGGCGCCCTGGACGATATTGAGCCCAATACCTCCGGCGCCAAAGACGACGACGGTCTCGCCAAGGCGGATGTCGGCGCGATTGTCGATAACACCAAAACCGGTGGTGACTGCGCATCCATAAAGTGCAGCTGCCCTTAAGTCAGTTTCTGACGGAATAGGGGTTAAGCGGTTCTCCGCCACCACGGCGTAGTTGTTGAACGTTGTGACCCAACCCGCATTCACAGTTTTTTCGCCCCACGTGTATTTCGGCGGTGTAGATTCAATACCGCGGGACGGGCGCCAGTGCAGAACTACCGTGTCACCGGGCTGAACGTGCTTCACGCCGGGGCCAATGGCCAAAACGTGGCCGGATCCTTCGTGCCCTAGAAGGTGGGGCAACCACTGGTCTGGGCCTTTCACGCCATCGATCTCGCCCAGTTGGGAACCGCAAATCCCGCTATATTTTATTTCGACAAGCACCTGGCCAACATCCAAGGTGTCGGGGAGTGATATCTCTTCAATAACAAGGTCCGCGTTTTGTTCGACCAGAATGGCCGCGCGCGCGGTTGTCGGTCCGTCGTTCATCAACGCCATACTAGTCGGCCTGCCGAGGAGAAATATCGCCGCGCTTCGCGTAGAGCCATTGCATCAGCAAGTGTCCGACGGTCATCTGCAGATCTTCGGATATTTGCATGTCGTTGATTGCGACGTGAATCGGATGGTCTGCGAGTTCTAACGCTTTTCCACCTGAGTACCCGAGAATGGCATAGGATTCGATCTTGGACTCTTTGCAGAATTCCAACGCTTTAACGACATTCGGTGAATTTCCACTGCCAGACAGGGCGATGGCGATATCACCGGGCTGCGCAAGAACGGCAAGTTGGTATGAGAAAATGCTCTCATATCCTTCGTCGTTGGCAAGGCAGGTCGTCACTGATCCGTTCGCCGGTAGGGCGGTTACGCGAAGGCCGCTACCGAAGGTCTTCGAGATACCGTAAATCCAGTCGTTAGCCAGGTGCATCGCGTTGCCAGCAGACCCGCCATTGCCAAATATGAACACTTGTCGTCCGTCTTGCCAGCAGGAGACCAACGCATTTGCTAAGCGTTCAACGGTGTCGATTGGAAGGCGACCGCTAGCCTCGGCCAGACGTTCAAAATAGCTGGTCGTGAAAGACGCGAAGTCCGAGGCTGCCGCGCTGGGCTGATCACTCATTATAGAACCTTCTCAGTCATCCATTTCAGGCAGTAGAACCGATCCTCATCTTTAAGGTCACCAGACTTATACGCCTCGGCTACTTCTGAGATAGCGTCTTTAACGGACTTTTTGGGCTTAAATCCAGTTGCCAGAATTTTGTCTGAGTTGATGCGATATGATCGCGGATCATTGGACGGTTCAATATTGATTTTGGCCGGTATGTGCTCGGCAATTGTTTCCGCGATCGTCCGGATCGACAGGTTTTCAAAACCCGCGTTGAACACACCTTCAACATCTGGACGATCGAGCAGAAATACGTAGAGGTCGGTTATGTCATCGATATGAATATTAGGCCGTGTCTGGTCACCGCCGAGGACTGTGATCGCCCCCTTGGTCAGCGCTTGCATAGCGAGCATGTTGACTGCGACGTCAAGCCGCATGCGTGGTGAGAGACCGCACACCGTCGCCGGGCGTACGATCTGGACCGTCATTTGATCGGCGTAGCTAAGAAGTACCCGTTCAGCGACCATCTTGGTCTTGTTGTATTCCGACAAGGGCACCAGCTCTAGATCTTCAGTGACGTGTTCTTCATCTTTGAGGCCGTAGACGCTGCCAGATGAGGCGTAGATAAAACGCTTAACGCCCTGCCGCACAGCCTTATCGGCTAGCCGCATCGTAGCGAGACAGGAGACCTCCCAAGTGAGTTTAGGGTCTAGATCACCACAGGGGTCATTCGCGACCGAAGACAGATGGATTATGGCGTCATATCCGGCCAAATCGAGATCTTCAGGATCACGAATATCGAACTGCCGAACTTCTAGGTTGGGATGTGGCTGAAGGTCGTTGCCAAACCACATAATATCGAGGGCCGTAACGTGATGCCCTGCGTTGAGTAGCTTAGGGACGAGCACGTTGCCTTTGTAGCCACAGGCACCGGTAACAATAAGTTTCATTCTATATTCCAAACAAAGTCCGACTCAGCCTTCTTGAGGGCCTCCATCGTTCCAATATCGCGGTGAAATGTCTCGTTAAAAAACGTATACCATTTGCCGGTCAGGGATGGCACCACATCACCACAAAAATCGAAGGCGGCAGGGTTAGCACACACCCAATCAAGCATTTCAGTCTCTAAGAGAAAAACAGCACCATTTGCAAGGTTTCCGGGCGGATTATCAACCTTTTCAAAAACGGATTGCACGACCCCACGCTTATCAAGTTCCAAGATTCCGCATGATTCGGGATGGTCGGTCTCAAAGGTCATTATCGTGCCGATGCACCCGGCTGGACGGTCCGCATGAGCCGAGAAATAGGCGTTGGCGTCAAATACAGAAAGATTGTCGGCGTGGGCCATGAAAAAGGGGCCTGTTCCACGAAAGTAATCGTGGTTGGCCCGTAATGTGCCTGCGGTACCCAGGAGTTGCTCCTCATGAATCAAATCAATCCGGCCTCGCCAAGCCGCATTGCTACAGTATTCACGAACTTGCTCGGGCAGATAGTGTGTATTGATAAGGATGTGCTCGACACCGGATTCGAGAAGCATGTCTATCCAATACCCGAGGACGGGTTTGCCCTTAACCCGCACCAGGCACTTCGGAACTGTATCTGTGAGGGGGCGGAGACGAGTGCCGAGGCCACCAGAAAGCAGCAAGGCGCGGCGGGGTATATTTGTCATTTCGTCAGAGAGTCAGTGAGCTCGTCAGTAGAGATTGGTACATTGCCCACCCTTCCTGTCTGTATCCCAGCGGCGATCGATCCGATGAATGCGGCCTCCCAGGTCGAGGCCCCGGCTGACAGCGCGAGTGAGGCAGCGGTCAGCATGGAATCTCCCGCTCCCGAAACGTCTTTCGGAAGAGAATTAAAGGCGGGTAAGCGGTCGACTTGTTGTTCTGTAGGGGCTGGCTCAGCGGAAACGATGAGAACGCCGGCGGCTCCAAGTTTTACAAACACATTTGCGCTGTCAGTTGCTGCAAGTAAGTCGTGTCCCATTTTAGCGAGCCCGCTATTTTGATCGCGCAGGGCTAGCCTGGCCTCGAATTCTGTCGGCGTGAGCAAATGGGCATTCTTGTACCGGGATATATCGCCGACCTGAGAGGAGGACTGGCTATCTGCGACAAACATTGTCGATGTTTTTTGCGCCGTGTTGGCCAATTGATCAATGAGAGGTTGGGGCAAACACCCATAGTTGAAGTCTGAGAATATAACGAGGTCAGCTTTAGCGCAGAGACTTTCAAACTTCGCCGCGATCTGACTCTGGTGTTCTTTTGAAATCTCATGCTGTCTTAAATGGCTTACGCGCAGCATTGTGCGATCTTGGGCACGGAAACGCTGTTTCAAGGTCGTTGGGCGACTCTCGTCGGTTATTAAGTGAGCGTTGACTTCGTACTCTGGAAGCCATGCTGCGACGAGATCACCCGTCTCGTCATCTCCGACGATCGAAAGAAAATCAACTGATGCGCCGAGACTAGCGGCGTGTGCGGCAACAATACCTGCTCCACCTATAAAGCGGTCTGTCGATTGCGGTGATACGACGATCGATGGCTCCTCTTGAGACATCCCGAGAGGCTCACAATTGACATACTCATCGACAATGAGATCGCCGACCACCACGACAGACAGGTTCGAGAAAGATTTGACCCGATCTATAAGTTGCTTGGCACCTAGTCCATGTCGTTCGAGAAAATCTTGAGGGATACTCAAGCGAGGCGATTTGGACGCCTTATTGTCGTGGGCGAGAAGATCGGATCCTGAATAAGTCGACTCACCTGAAGCGAATATGAGGCGGCCGCCATACTCTTTAAGAATTGGCTCTTCCGGATTGGGAACATTCTCGAACTCCTTTCCCTTGATCACCACACCTGGTTTGAGTTCGCGCAGATACGTCTCTACGCCGTCATCAAGGACGACAACACGGTCGACGATTCCGAGTTCTCTTAGCGCTTCCGCGCGTTCTTCAGGAGGGGGCACATCATTTGAGGGGCGAGTGGCCGAGACGCCAACGACCAGAGTGTCACCACTTTCCGCTGCAAATTTGAGTACCCTGACATGCCCTGGATGAAGGGCAAAAAAATTACCGGATACAAAAACGACGGTGTCAGACTTTTTCATTTGAAAGCTTGCTGTTGTCGCTGCCGACTACCTTGTTCCTGGGCTGCAAAATCCCGTTTCCGGCCAGGAAAGGCTCGATCTCTAATGCGATGGCTGCAGCGCAGAGAGATTTGCCATGGATGAGCTATGAATTCAATCTACGTGGCGGATTTGGGCCGCGAACAGGCTTTGTGGCCTTAACCCGCCTGAACGGTTGTTTCAGCCCTGCGGTTCACTAATCTGGATGGTCTGACGCCCAGATACGTTGGTGAGTACCTGTTTGGCTCCACTTGGCCACGAAACTTCGATCCGATCCGCTGTATCTGCGTCGCCCAGACCAAACATTAAAATTGGGTCATTTGTCGAATTGTACCCATGCGCACTGGTGTGCTCGCGCGCCTGGACGAGTTCTCCAGATACCACCCGCACTTTAGCGCCATACCCATTCCTATTGCTCATTGACCCCGACAGTTTGACCTTGATCCAGCCGTTTTCATTGCCCTGGTTCATGAGCAAATGATTCCGTTGAGGAATATTTACGCGCTCGCCACTGCTGTAATAGGTGCGATTGGTCAAAAACAAATCTGGAAAGCCATCCTGGTTTATGTCTGCTGCGCCAACACCACTGCCTATACCGAAACCCTCGGCACCGGAGCCATCAGTGATATCGGTGAACGTGTTATCTCTGTTGTTTCTATAGAGCTTGTTCGTCGCGGGTTCCCACGCGATGTAGAACTGAACAAACGGAGCCATATTGGTGATAACATCATTGATCAGAACGTTGGATAAACCGCCGTTGTTGACGTAGATATCAAGCCAGCCATCGTTGTCGAAGTCTGCCATGGTGCATCCTCGCGCTCCACCGGGATCGCCAGCACCAGAGGTCAGGGTAATGTCATCAAACCCGACTTCACCTTTTTCTGACAACGTACTTATGATCAAGCGATTGGCTTGGTCTGCAGTTGGTAGATAAAAGTCAAAGTCTCCATCATTGTCGACATCGCCGATGCAGGCTCCGTTAGCGTTTCCCGGGTTGAGAAATGCAAGTCCTGTAGGGCCACGGCGATTCTTCGTAATATCTGTAAAAGTACCATTCTTGTTGTTTAGCAGGAGGACCTTTGAATCACCTTCGTTTGTTATTAGAAGATCGACCCAGCCATCATTATTAATGTCCGTCCAGTTTGGAGCTCCTTGAGAGTTGGCTTCCAGAACCTTCCCCTGAATGGCAACTCCCGACATTTCAGTAACGTCCGTAAAGGTTCCATCCCCGTTGTTACGGAATAACGCGTTCTCGATGTCGTAGTCGGCGCATTTCCAGAACAGATCAAGATCGCCATCGTTATCATAGTCGCCCCAGGCAACGCCGGCGCCCGTATCAGAAATCCCGCCGACACGGACGTCTTCCTCATTGCCGACACGCATTATGCCAGCAGTGCGGGTGATATCCTCAAAATCGGCTACACCGGTCTCTGTCAAAAGGTTTTTATACACTGACGTCGGTATGTGTTTACCGCGACCAGGCCCTGGCCCCATGTTTGAGATAGCGAGGTCCTGATCGCCATCGTTGTCGAAATCACCCCAAGATGCGCCACGACTTAAACTCCCGTCGTTCCCAACACCTCTGGCCGCTGCGACGTTTCGAAAGGCCCCAGTGCCGTCATTTTCCCATAGGCGATTTTCAATGCCTTCGGCTAAGGCTTCTCCTGCAACGTAGATATCGAGGTCTCCATCATTGTCATAGTCGGCGAACGCAGGCCCCGAACCGTTGACGGCCATATCGCTAACGCCGGCGGCCTCACTCATATCTTTAAAAAGAATTGGTGGCGTGTCTGCGATGGCGGTGCTGGTAACGAATAGCGCCGCTATGTAGATGGAAGACCGGTACTGCATTTCAATCTCTCTACGTTGTTTCACTGTCGGGTATTGTGGGTGAGGGGCGCGTGTAACCCAATCACTAGCCTTATTTTAACCGCGGTGAGAACAGAGCTTAGCTCAACTTCAGAAAATCAAGAATATCGAGGCTTATAGGCACGATATCGGCCGCGTTTTTAGCGATAAAGTCTCGAATGTCCTTGTCCTGTATCACAGAGACTTCTGAATATTCGTCGGTCTCCCTAGTAGCAAAACATTTTATAACGCCGGAAGCATCAATTGAAACTGATGCGCTGAGAATTAGATCAATAGAATTTTGCTCCTTATCCTCAAGCGCGACCAGAACTTCGTGGGTGCTGATTGTAGACGCAGGAATACCCAGTTCCTCAAACAATTCGCTTGCGAACACCGTCCGAGTATCGAGTGTCCCTCTTGGATTCTTGGCTGTGTCATCGAAGACCCCCGAAGGGGCCAATTCCCAGAATCCTTGATTGAGCGTTACTGCTTCTGACCGTTTAGCAAAGATAAGACCGTCAGCGCATCGCACCACGCCCGTGCAGGCAAGGGGACGAATTCCCAACGCATCGACTAAGACTCTGTCATGAGTTTGGGCAAAAAAACGTTTGTACTCAGTAGGTTGAACCGTGATTCGTTGGGGAGAAATATCTGTAACTGAGTAAAGGGTGCCGTTAAAAAGAGTGAGGTCTGAAACTCTTAGAGCGGCGTCCCATATTGCGTCGACCTTCGCCTCTGTTTCTTTATGGATGACATTTTTGTGCCCTGAGATGCTGATCTCAAGATTTGCGGCCACGTCATGTCTGACAATTTCATTCATGAATGCCTGCGCGCTTCACTTTTCGGGCGTACTGGTGATCATGGTCCAATCGACTGCTTCACCCCTAGATATGTCGCGTGTGCACGGACGCCCCAGAACGTCATTTAGGTGCTTTGGCGCCAAACCATATCCAGGCCGTATCGATCTAATCACCGAGCTCGAAATGATGTCTCCAGCCCGCAGATCTCTTACAACGTAGAGCGACCGCCGAAACGCCAAGCTTCCTTTCTCTGACTCCGTCGGTCCTTGGCGGATTTCTCCACGGGAACGCCAAGCGGCACGGCAATCATCTATGACGGTTTTTAGGACGTCGGGTGTGAGTGAGAAACTAGAGTCTGCCGTTTTTGGTTGCGGCTCGTCGATAATATGCTTCTCAATAATACAAGCGCCCAGCGCACAGGCAGCCGCTGAAGATAGACCGCCGAGTGTGTGATCTGAGTATCCAACGAGGACGCCATAACGTTCGATGAGAAAGGGAATTGTCCTCAAATTTGCATCACTATGCTGAGACGGGTAGGCGCTGTTGCATTGTAAGAGAATGATATCTTCGGCGCCGGCACCACGTGCCGTGTTCACTGCATCTGTAATTTCATCTTCGTCGCACAGGCCAACTGATATAATGAGTGGCTTTCCGGTCTTGGCACATGCCTCAATCAGACCAAGATCAACGGCCTCAAAAGACGCTATTTTGTATGCCGGAGCTTCGAGAGCCTGAAGCATGTCGATGGCCGCTTGGTCAAACGGACTTGCGAATGGGATTACGCCTAATTTTTTGCACTCAGCAAACATTCCGGGGAACCACTCATAAGGCGTTGCTGCTTCTGCGTAGAGATCATGCAGTTTTTGACCAGTCCAGGGGCTATCGCCAGTCACCTGAAAGTCGGGGAGGTCGACGTCTAGCGTCAGTGAGTCTGCAGTGTAGGCTTGAAACTTTACGGCGTCGGCACCCGCCTCAGCCGCCGCCCTAATAATCTTAAGAGCGCGCTTAAAATCTCCGCCGTGATTGGCGGAAAGCTCGGCCACCATAAAAGGAGGGTGGCCCGGGCCGATGGGCTGATCCGCTATCTTTACGGTCTGCTCAATCGGGGATGAGATTGATGTCGGGTTCAATTCCTTGGCCTGATCTATTTGGCGTACATGAGGTATAAGCTGTCATCGAGTTTTTGCAGACCGATATTCTGCTTTACTCCGGCGAGGTTGGTCATTGCTTTCAGACGCACGGCGAATTCTTGATTTTCTACCGTGAACTTATCCCGCCATTCTTGTCGCCGTTCTAGCTGATACCAAGGCTGTCCAGGATTAAGGGCCCATTTGTATAACGGGTCTACGTTGCCCCCTTTGTCCTTAACGAGATCATGAAGGCCGGTCGCAATTTGAGCGGCTGACTTACCCCCATCTCTGTCTGGATAGAACTCGTCCAAGGTACCTAGGTATTGTTCGGTTTCTGTCATGGCTCCGCTCGCACTTTGCACGAAAGATGTCAGTACATCGATGGCTTGTTCCGCGTTTTGTACCGTTGGGTTTACCAGGTTAGACATAATATACGCGTGCTGCGGCGCGTTCGGGCGGGGCGTAATACTCAGCGCGGGGACCTCCATAAGTGCGGCTTCCATTCCAGTAGAACACGTCGTGTGGACCAAAGCCGTACTGCCAAGCGTCCATGGAATATGAGGTGTGTCTTTGGCGATAAGGACATGCGGTCTGGAGCTATACTTGTTGATCCAATAATTTGGATCCTCGGCGGGATGAGGCCGAATGACGGCCTTGAAACTGGGCAGTCCTGACTGCATCCAGTCCACGACTTTTTCTAGCTCTGCCATGTTTGTGCGCTCCCAATCGAGCTCGGTTTCGTAGGCAGCAACGCTGATGGGATCGTCGGGAACGAGGTGTCCCGTGCGGATAGCGATTTGTTTGGTATCTTCTCGCGCGTTCCAAATTGAATTAATCCAGCCAAAGTTCGTGTTGAACAGTATGTAGTTGCCAATTTTCTTACGAATCTCCGCTGCTTGATTCTCGAAGCTGGCGCGGCCCCATGCGGTCAGAAGGTCGATCCGCGGATTGCCTGTGATGCTAATGCGGTCAGACATGTTTGAATATTGGCCGATGATCGTGTCAGCATGTCGCTTACCTTGAGCGAAGAACAGATCAAGATGTTCTGCCGCAGTTGGCCCCATGCCTGACTCAAAACATGCGTCACAGGCGCAGGCCAGGACTTCCTCATCGCTGGCAGTGATCGCGTGGCCTGCCGCAGCGGCATCTTTCATGTACCCAGCTTGTATCTCATTGACAGTTTTGAATAGAAAAACACCAGTGGGCATGGTGGTGAAATTCTTAGATAGGGCCCACTGCTGTCCAATAACTACGTTCAAGCCTTGCTTTACTGCCTCAGCGGCAACGAGTAGCCGGGGATCTAGGTCACGGGCCTTAAGTTCTAGGGATATGTATACGACGGGGTTCATCGCTTAGGATTGTTCCGCGTCTGCGCATAGTACTTGAGGAGTTCTAGGTCGTCTTCGGTATCAATGTCCACAGACCGCTCACGCGGCATCATATGCCCTCTTAAACCGGGCCCGTAGAGCGATTTATTTTCCAAAAATGCGGGAGTATGCACTGCGTACGTGGAGCCATTGCCGAACATGTACTGCGGAGCTGCCTGAGAGTTCAAATTTACCAGCTCTGGCCAGACAATATCTAAGGTGCCATCGGCACCAGCCGTAAGGGCTTGATGAACGGGCCTATCAGCTTGGCTCACCGCCATGGCGTAGTCGCATACCCCTGGCTCTACTAAATCAACAACCGCCGATATGTCTTCAGCCGTTCTCAGGGGAGCCGTCGCGTAGAGACAAGCCAGAATATCCCAGCTATCACCTTCCTTTTCCTCATGCTGAAGGACATCAATCAGCACGGGGGCGGTTGTTGTTAAACCGTCTGCTAATGCAGTATCGCGTTTGTAGGGGATGGATCCAAAACTGGACGCGATATCAAGGATTTCATCGTCGTCAGACGAGGTTACGACTTTTTCAAAACAGTTTGACTCCAGCGCCGCAAGGATGGTGTAGGCCAGCAGAGGCTTACCTTCAAACTCGATTAGCGCTTTTCGGTGTAGGCGCTTTGAGCCGCCTCTCGCTGGAATCACAGCAATCCTGCGGTATTGCACGCTACTCACCTATTTTAATTCACCAATCACCGGTTCTTCGGTTGTACCAGCCGCGCTAGGATGGATCAATAAATGCCCAGGTGCTTGCACGATGCTAAGGTTGTCGATAAGTCAGGGCGTCATGGTACGCTATTGCGAGAGAAGGTCGAGATGAGTACGTCATTTGCACCTGAAGGTGCGGCGCTAAACGCTCTCAGAAAGCAAGTAGACGGGAACAGTGTTCTTGTCACCGGCGGCACAGGCTCATTTGGACAGGCATTCGTTCAAACTGTTCTAAGCTATACGTCACCTCGTCGCGTCATCGTATTTTCTCGCGATGAATTCAAGCAATCTGAAATGCAGAGCAAATCTAGCGAAGCTGACCTTAAGAAGCTGAGGTTTTTTATCGGTGACGTTCGTGATCAACAAAGGTTAGAGCTCGCCTTACGTGATGTAGATATTGTCATTCACGCAGCGGCCCTAAAACAAGTTGAGACGGCAGAATACAACCCTTTTGAATGCATACATACAAACGTGATTGGCGCCGAAAATATTGTGCGCGCCTCCCTGAATACAGGGGTCAAGAAGGTTCTTGCTCTTTCGACAGACAAAGCTGTGAATCCGATAAATCTATATGGCGCAAGTAAACTTGCAGCCGATAAAATCTTTACGGCGGCTAATCACCTTAGTGCAAAAACAGGCACTCGGTTTGCCGTAGTACGGTATGGCAATGTAGCAGGATCAAGAGGCAGTATTGTACCACTGCTTCGCCGTCTAGCCTTAGAGAAATCCTCTAGTGTGCCTATCACCGATCCCCGAATGACGCGCTTTTGGGTCACTCTTGAGCAAGTATGCGACTTCGTTTTGTCTTCTCTCAACACAATGGAGGGCGGCGAGATTTTTGTACCGAAAATCCCCAGCGTCAAAATTACAAATCTAGCAGAGGCGCTGGCTCCCGGAATACAACAGAAGATTGTTGGTATTCGCCCCGGAGAGAAGCTCCACGAGGTATTGATCTCAGAAGATGAGGGTCACTTAACACGCGATTTTGGAGAATATTTCGTAATCGCGCCTGCTTTTGACAACATGTTTGGCGCGAAGCGACAGGCCACAGATCTGGGTCAGCCTTTAGATGAACGGTTCTCGTATGCCAGTGATCAAAATAACGCGTGGTTAGACGTGGCGGCGCTCAAGTCTCTACACAGCGTTTCGTAAGGTTTAGCGGTGCCTAAGACTCGTATTCCGCCTCTGCCGTACGGCCATCAGTCTGTCGATGATCAGGATGTTGCGGCCGTAGAGAGCGTTTTACGAGATGACTGGATCACTCAAGGTCCACGTATCCCGGCATTTGAGGCCGCAGTCGCAGAGCGGGTAGGGGTTGGACACGCTGTTGCGGTTTCTTCCGGTACAGCCGCCCTCCATAGTGCCTGTCTTGCCGCAGAACTTAAGGATGGAACAAAAGCGATTGTTCCGACCCTGACCTTCGGCGCAACAGCGGCGGCCGTTAGGTTGACTGGGGCCGAGGTCCAATTTGCAGATATTGATAGTGAAACTTTGGGTTTGTCCGCGCAGACCGTCGAACCCCTCGTGACGCAGGAAACAAAGGCCGTGATACCGGTCGATTTTGCTGGCCAGCCTTGCGATTGGGATGATCTGAGTGAGATCACCAGCAAGCATGGCATTACATCTATTGCTGACGCTGCGCACGCGCTTGGAGCAACGTACATGGCGCGAAATGTCGGATCTTTGGCAGATATGACGTGTTTTTCCTTTCATCCCGTAAAAGCCATAACCTCAGCTGAAGGGGGGATGGTATTAACCGATGCTGAGTCGCTGGCTGGTCGTCTGCGTGAGGTGCGGAATCACGGCATTGTTCGAGATGCAGCGAATCACTCATCACCGGATAAAAAGTCTGAAGATGCTGGTCCGTGGTACTACGAAATTCAAGATATCGGCTTGAACTACAGAATCTCTGATATTCACTGCGCGTTGGGGCTTAGTCAGCTGAACAAGCTGGATATATTTACTAACAAGCGAAGTGCGCTAGCAGATCGTTACACGGCCGCGTTTGCAGACTCAGAGCTCATTGATACACCCAATGTCAAAGCAGATCGGTCGAGTGCATGGCACCTTTACGTCATCCGCCTGAAATTGAAGGCGTTGTCCTGGTCCCGGCGGCAAGTATTTGAGGCGTTGCGGGACCGTGGTCTTGGGGTGCAGGTTCATTACATGCCTCTTCACTTGCATCCGTATTATAGGTTGCGATATGGCCACGAACGAGGTGACTTCCCAATCGCCGAGGCCTATTACGACGCTGCGCTCACGCTGCCACTTTTTCCAGCCATGACGGAACGGGATATCGATGACGTAGTTGAGATTGTCATGGACGTATTGGGCGCGGCTCGTCGCTAGCGGCTTTAGCCAGATTTGGGTCTATTACAGCCGTGCAGAGGATTGTCGTCGCCATATAGCCTGTTCTCAAAAGAAAAAGCCTGCCGTGAGACACGGCAGGCTTTCTTTGTTGTTTTGTACTAGCTGACTAAAGCTATTAGCGTTTCCGGGCGGCCGGACGACGCTTAGAAGCGGCTTTACGCTTAGCAGGCTTACGCTTGGCTGCTTTCTTCTTAGCGGCCTTACGCTTAGGAGCCTTACGCTTAGCTGCTTTCTTCTTAGCGGCTTTACGCTTAGGAGCCTTCTTCTTGGCTGCTTTACGCTTAGCAGGCTTACGCTTAGCTGCTTTACGCTTAGGAGCTGCTTTCTTCTTCGCTTTAGTCTTCTTCTTAACTGCCATAGTGATTAGATCCCCTGCAGTGGTTAACAACAATAAGTCGCCGAAAGGACAAATATATTAACACATTGACACGCAAATCGCACGCGCCAATGTCAAAAGTGTACTCACAACCACATAACTATGCTCAAGAGAGGATTAACAAAACGTCTCTCTTTTTCAATAACGGTGGCTTTTGAGTCACACTATTCCCAACGAACGAATTGCCAATTTGGTTCTCACGAAACTAAAAAAAATGCGCCGAACAATGTCGGCGCACTTCTCATTAAGCAGCTATTTGAGGCCGATCAACGGCCTAAATATTTCACTTTTCTGCAACGCAAGCAGGGAACTTAATGCCATTGGTGCCGTAGTTCATAACCTTCCCCGGCATGTATACATCGATCATCTCCATGCTTGATTTTTCCGCAGAAAACCCCGCTTTTACGGCCTCTGCCGCTACATCCATTTCGCGGTAAGTGCCGCCAAATCGTTCGTTGTTATTGTAGACTTCCCACTCCGCTAGGAAGCTTTCTAATGGCGGCAATTCTTTTAGGCGGGGGTTATCCATGTGAATCATAATTCCACCATCCTTCAGCAATCTTCGGCTCTCCTCGAAGATCTTTACGACTGTCTTGGTGCTCGTTTCATGCATGATGATATGTGACAGAACAACGTCGAAACTACCGTCCTCAAAGTTGGTTTTTTCAGCATTTTGCTGACTGAAGTGAATCTTGTGTCCGAGGTCCTCTGCACGGGCGTGAGCGTACCGAAGTAGCGACTCGCCGACGTCGATGGCGTGAATTTCGGCATCTGGGAATGCTTCTGACCAGGCAATTGTGCTCTGCCCGACGGAGCAACCCATGTCTAAAATGCGTTTTGGTTGGGCATCAGGATACTGTTTCTTGAAGTATTCAAGAAGAGTTCGACCCAGAAAATCCATACGCGGCCCGATGTTTCCGAGCGTATATAAGAAAGTTCCACGGTCATAAAGAGCACCCGCCGAAACATCGTCGTCGTCGTGTGTCATGTGATACGCGCCGGGTTGCAGATGGATGTCGTAGAAAGAGAGGTAGTACGGCACTTCAAAATTTGGATCCAAATTAAGCGTACCGCCAGTTTTGCCACTCACTTTCTTCGCGTTCTCTTTAAGCCGCGGTAGGTCACGTTCTACCGAATCAATAACGGCATCCCAGGTCATTTCCTGTGTATGGCGCTGCATGGCAGAATACATTTGGTAATAGCCGTTTTTGGTCATGACGCCTCGGACCTCATGACGGTCCTTTGGCTCGCGACCGTTCTCCTTAACAAAACTGGGCTGAACCTGGCTGTGGTAGACGGTCTTATTGCCGGGCGCGACTTGACTGGCCAGATGACGCCTCACGTCCATGTAATAGTCTTGACGGGACTGTTCATCATGAATTGGATCCACCAATACGGCGTGGGCATGTTGTGGGGGCATCGTCTTCTCCTAGATTAGGGCTACTTGCCTAGGTCTATTGTGCCATGGCGCCTCAAGCGAGGGGAATGGCTGTGTTTTCTTGATCGCCAAATGGACAAGCATAGCGCTCGCCGATTATTTAATTTCGCCGCTTTGAGACATTAAGATAGCGAGCGCCTTGGTGCGTGGGAACTGGGCCAATACGATCATCCCCATAACCATAATGGGAACACTCAAGATCATTCCGGTTACACCCCAAATCGAACCCCAGACAGATAACGCGAGAACAATGATAACGGGGCTCAAGTTAAGGGACGTTCCGGTGATGCGTGGCTCTACTACATTTCCGACGATGACTTGAGCGCCCATTAGACCAGTGAGGACCAGCCCGGTTAGGCCAGGAGACCCAAATTGTAAGATGCTTAAGACCACAGGGAAGGCGACGGCAACGACTGAGCCGATATAGGGAATGTAATTCAATATAAAGATAGAGAAACTGGTGAAATTATTAATTTCATTGATTCTGGTGTAAGTGCTATTGTGTCGAATCTGGCTCTAAACAGCACAAATATTACTAAAAACTTTAAATTTGAAAGTGGACAAAGAAGTACAATTTACGATTTCTCAAGAATCGTAAGAAAAGAAGAAGTTGCAGTTCCTGCAAGAAGATTGA
>WLXB01000058.1 GCA_012103295.1 Alphaproteobacteria bacterium
GACTTACATAATGTTTCAAAAGCTTTGATTTGACGATCTTGCGCTTGCCCGCCATGGTGCGGTGGCTTGGGAAGTTTCCTCAAAAAGGGCCGGAAAACAGGCCCCGAGGGCGGCTAAGCGCTGACTCAGGGACCCAAAGGACAGCCGCCGCGCGCTTGGCGACTTCGAGATTGATGTTCAAAGCACTCGACCTCTACCTCTTGCGGCAGATCATGCCCACGTTGCTCGTCACCCTTCTGGTTGCGGCTATTATTTTGCTGCTTGAGCGGATGTTGCGGCTACTTGATATCGCAGTTGGGAATGGTGTTTCGACCCTGGTCGTGTTTCAGATGCTGTTCAACTTGATTCCCCATTACATCGGATTGGCACTGCCGGCTGCGTTGTTTCTTGGCGTGCTTCTCGCTTTTCGAAAATTGTCGTCTCAGTCTGAGCTTGATGCGATTCAGTCATCGGGGATCGGTCTTGGTCGATTTATTCGATGGGCCGTCATTCTCGGCCTCTTGATGATGATCTTCAATTTGATTTTGGTGGGCTATTTGCAACCCATTAGCCGTTACGCCTACCGCGCGCTGTTGTTCAATGTCACCAGTGGCGTTCTTGAATCCGGTATTGGTGAGGGCGTGTTTATGGACCTGCCCAATGGCTACACCTTGCGGGTTGAGGAATCTCGGGGCGCTGGCCGTGAATTGTTTGGTGTGTTTGCTCACCAACAGAAGGATGACGGCACTATCGTTACCTTGACCGCCCAACGTGGGCGTCTTGTCACCGGTGGTGCTGACCGAGCGACCAGTCTTCGTTTGTTCCAAGGCAATCGATCAGAGTGGTCGCCTGGGGCAACGGCAGCCGATACGGTGAGCTTCGATGCATTTGACTGGCCACTCAATCTGGAAGATCTCATTCGATTCCGCGTGCGCGGAGGCGACGAGCGAGAGTTGACCCTGGATGAACTCCTCCGCGGCTACGTCAGCAATATGGAGGCGGACAGAACAGGGATAAAGCCACCGGCTGTTAATCCGCAGGATTACCCAGAACAACTGGTGTCTCCTGCGGCTGTCGCGGCTGAACTGCACGGTCGAATCGTTTTTTCGCTTTCAATTCTCTTTTTGCCGATGCTGGCGGCTCCGCTTGGGATTATGACCCACCGCGCGAGCAAATCCTTCGGTCTGGTGCTCGGGCTGCTGACTCTGGTGGTCTATCATAAGATCCTGGAGTTCAGCGAAGCCTACGCGACGGTTGGCGGCGTATCAGCAGGCCCTGCGCTATGGATACCCTTTGGGCTGTTTATTGCGGGGACGTCTTATCTCTTCCTGAAAACTGAAATCGTGGCCGGAGCGACCCCGATGCAGCGTCTTGAGGATCGCTGGTCCAATATGACCGATAGTCTAATTCGTCTGTTCCGCGGCAGCCGCGGCTAGTACGCTGTCCTCATGATTCTTTCCTGGTACCTAACGAAAGCATATCTGTCGCGATTCTTTGCTCTGCTGCTGGGCTTGGTCGTGTTTCTGCAAATGCTTGATTTGCTCGCCAATGCAGATTCCGTTCTGGATGGCGGTGGCGATCCCGTTAATTCCTTGGCGCGCTATATCATGTTGCGGGTGCCATCGATTATTGAAACCGTCGCGCCGCTGGCGGCGCTCCTCGGCGGGTTGACGGCCTTGGTTGTTTTGGCGCGCAACAGCGAGATCATTGCCATGCGGGCTGCGGGCCGGTCGGTTCTTAGTCTGGTTGGTGGTCTTGTCATTGTCGGGATGATGCTGGCGCTCATTCTGTTCATGTTTTCAGATCGTATTGTCGTGCGCTTTAATGCCCAGCTCGAAGATTGGAAGAGTACGGGCTACAAGCCCGGCGGTGAAATCGTCGACGGTACTGAAGCCTGGGTGATCGAAGGGGACACCATCATTCGAGTTGGTCACGTTCTGCAGAACGGTGCCGTGCTCAATGACATTCGATTGTTTCATCAGGGCGACAAAGCGTCCGTCGCCGATATCGTCAATATCCGTCTCGCGATCTGGGAAACCGACGGGTGGAACTTATTCGAGGTGGCGCGGGTCGGCGGCAACGGAGCGGTAACGCCGGTCGAGAAGCCGACCTGGGTCACCAAGTTGACGCCCGATGATTTTAATAAGCTGGCCAACCCGCCAAGTGAATTGACCTTTGATGAGTTAGAGCACTACGTGCGCGAACTCGCGCTCGGTACTCGCCCAGAATATTATTATGACACCTGGTTGCAGCGAAAACTCGCCGGACCAGCGGTGCTGGCGTTGATGCCCCTGCTCGCGGCAATCGCGGCCTTTGCCCACCACCGTCAGGGCAGCGCTATTATGGTCGTGGTCTACGGCATCTCGTTGGGTTTCGTCTTTATCATTACCGACAACATACTCTTGGCTATGGGACAATTCGGCGCTTTGCCGCCGGTTGTTGCGGCGTGGCTGCCCCTGGCCTTGTTCGGCACTATAGGGCTTTGGATTGTGGTAAACTTAGAGAACAGAGGTGCTTAACGGCTTGGTCGTTGGGCCAAGGGGTTGAGTTTGCTCTGATCCGCGTTAGATAGACGTCAGTGACGCGGCACGGATAGGGAAAGAACATGGCATTGAAGATCGGCTTTTGGTCTGACCGGGAATACCACTTGGATCGTATGAACCTGAGTGATCTCGCTGCTGCATATTTTCAATATTACGCAATCGCAGCCTACTTTGCTTTGGCCGCAGTGACTGCGGCGTACACGACCTGGGCTTGGATGAATGGCCTGGCGACGTTGACCGGCATTGCCGGAGCGATCGTGGCGACGGTTTTGATCTATCCCTTGGTTTGGTATGTGCTGCACCGGTGGATTTTGCATTCAAAATGGATGTGGAAGTCCAACCTCACGGCGCCGGTTTGGAAACGCATCCACTATGACCACCACTCTGATCCCAATAATCTGATGGTCCTGTTTGGTGCGCTCTACACAACACTGCCGACTGTCGCGTTGGCGACGGTTCCGGTGGGCTTCGCCTTGGCCGGATGGCCCGGCGCTGCGGCTGCTTTGTGCGCGGGTGTGCTGCAAACCTGTTTCTATGAGTTCATCCATTGCATTCAGCATTTGGGGTACGTCCCCCAATGGGGATGGGTCAAGCGCATGAAGAAGCTTCATATGGCCCACCACTTCCACAACGAGACCGGCAATTTTGGCATAACCAATTATTTGTGGGATCGCGTGCTCGGCACCATGTATGAGCAAATTAAACTGCGGCCCCGGTCCGATACGGTGTTTAACCTCGGCTATGACGAAGAGGTCGCTAAAGATTACCCCTTTGTCGCTGAGTTGACTCCCAACTGGCCTCACACAGCAAACCCAGTTCATCGTCAACGGGAATACGCACAAGAGTCTGACGATGGCTCTCTCGCTCCGTCGTCCTAACCGTTCGCAGCATTTTCTATGACAGCATCAGAGATCATTGTTCGGCCGGTCATCAGTCGCGCCGATAAGGATGCGTTTCTTAATTTGCCGGCCGCACTGTTCGCCGATGACCCGGTTTGGGTGCCGCCGCTGAAGATGATGGTGCGGGATCAGCTGAATCCGAAGAAGAATCCCTGGTTCAGTCACGGCGAGGCCCAGTTGTTTTTGGCAGAGCGTAATGGTGCGGTGCTGGGGCGTATTTCGGCGCAGGTGGATCGCAGTCATCTCGAACACCACAATGATGCCACGGGCTTCTTTGGTTTCTTCGATAGCGTTGATGAACAACCCGTCGCCGATGCGTTGTTTACCGCCGCAGGGGCTTGGCTGAAAGAACGGCGAGTCTCCCGCGTGCGCGGACCGTTCAGTCTCAATATCAATGAAGAATCCGGCCTTCTGGTTGAGGGTTTCGAAAGTCCGCCGCGCGTCGCCATGAGCCACGGCAAACCATTTTATCAAGCATTGGTGGAAGGCGCGGGGTTCGAAAAGGTGCGGGATCTCCTAGCGTTCTTGACGCCTATGGATACAGCGCTGCCCTATAAGCACATGAAGCTGTTGCAACGGTCCATTGATCGGAATCCGGGTCTCACGTTCCGTCATCTTGATCCGAAAAACTACGACGACGATATTCGCATCCTTGTCGACTTGTTTAACCAAGCCTGGGCCGAGAACTGGGGGTTTATTCCCCTGACTGAAGCCGACGCCAAACATATGGCCAGCGAATTTAAGCTGATTTTGATTCCAGAGTTGGTCTGGTTTGCGTTCTACGAAGGTAAGCCAGCGGCCATGGCGGTGGCGTTGCCCGATCTCAATGAAATGATCGCGGATCTTGGCGGCAGTCTATGGCCTAAAGGCTGGATCAAACTGGCTTGGCGTGTTCTCACGCGACGCAGTTGGTCGTCGGGGACCCGGGTTCCGCTGATGGGCGTCGCACCGCGCTTTAAGAACAAGCCGCTTGGGTCTGTGTTAGCGTTGACGGTGATGGGGGCGATCCGTCGTGAGTCGCTCAAGCTCCGGCTCCCAGTCTGCGAAATGAGTTGGGTCTTGGAAGACAACACGCAAACGCGCCACTCACTCGAATCCATCGGCGGACGGGTCTACAAGACCTATCGGGTTTACGAGAAAGCGCTCTAGCGCACCGTCTGAACGTAAGTTTTTTTGAGAACCTGAAAGCCTGATTTTTCGTATAGGCGCGCTGCAACGATGTTGAAAGCGTAGCTGTCCAGGACCACGCTATCGGCTTGCTTGCTTTTTGCCCAGTCATTGACGCGAGCGATAAGCCTGCGGCCGATGCCCCGCCGACGCAGGGCTTCCGTCACGACGATGAATTCAATTCGGACTGCTCTGTTGGCGGTGTGCGCGCGATCTTCTTCTCGTGCCAACAGACGGGCCTGAACAAAACCGACAACGGCTTGGCCGTTAGCAGTTTGTACGACAACGACATCAAGCATGCAGTCCGGGTTTTGCAGACAGGCAAAGAAGTCTTGTTCCGCTGGCTGAGCCTGTCCGGCAGGTTTGATCAAAGTCGGGACGTGATGATGGTGCAGTTCATCGGCCTCAGCTACCAGAGCGGCGTAAACATCAAACTCATCACCGCGTGCGCCGCGGAGAAAAATCTCACTCTGGGGTATTTTGTTGGTCGTCATCGTCGTCACCCTCAAGCCGTACAGGTTAGGAGAGACGAAGTTTTCAGCGCTGGAGCACAAAAAAAGCCGCCAATCCCTGGCGGCTGTTTCGATCACACGAAAGCATTGCCCGCCGGTTAGTCGGTGGCTTTCCAATAAAAGACTGCTTGTGCGTTCGTTGTCATAATGCACAGCTTGTCGCATACGGTATCTGCAGAAGGCAAGACTAGACTCCCACACAAATTGTCCGTACAAATTCCTACAGATCAAAACGGGTCAGCGGAAGGACGCTATGACTTTCGAAATTCGCAAACTCACGGCCTCTTTTGGCGCGGAAGTCCTGGGTATTGATCTCACCGAGGAGATCAGGCCCGAGGTCTTGGCTGAAATAAAAACCCTTTGGGCCGAGCACCAGTTGCTGCTGTTTCGCGGGCAATCGTTAGAAGAAAAAGATGCGGTGAACTTCAGTGGGCACCTAGGCGACTTGGAAATTCATGTTCGCCACGAGTATTTATCGCCTGACAATCCCGAAATTCTTTACGTGTCCAACATGAAGAAGGATGGCAAAGCCATCGGCATTCTTTCCGATACGGAAGTGGGTTGGCACTACGATCAGATTTACCTGCCGCGTCCGGCGGTGGGTTCACTGCTCTATGCGGTGATGTTGCCGGCCAACGGTGGCCAAACGTCCTTCGCCGATATGTCTGCCGCGTATGAATCTTTGTCGGATGACATCAAGGCGACGTTGAAGGGGCGCAAGGCCACCCAGTCCTATGAAGCATTCAATAATCAATACAGCGTGCCGACCAATTCTGATCAAAAGAAACGCACGCCGGACATTGAACAACCAATCATCCGTACCCATCCGATCAGCGGCCGTAAGGCGCTGTACATTTGTCCTGGGATGACGACCGAAATCGTCGGCTTACCGGAAGATGAGAGTCGAGCGTTACTCGATCACCTGTTTGACTGGAGCGTGAAGCCGGAGTTTGTCTACACTCACAATTGGGCCCACGGTGACGCGGTTCTATGGGACAATGCAGCGACCATGCACCGTCGTGAGCCGTTCGACGGCAATGAGGACCGTTTGATGAAGCGCACGACCATTCTGCCGCCACCAGAGCTTGCGGTTCCGGTTTAGCCCATGAGACCCCACGCCAATCGCAGCTACTTGTTTACGCCGGGCAACCACGCGCGCCGGGTCGAGAAAGCGCTGCAACTCAACGCCGATGTGGTGATCCTTGATCTTGAAGACGCCGTTGCCGTTGCAGAGAAGGTGGCAACCCGAGCAATCATCAAAGAGACGTTAGCTCTACCGAAGCAATGCGCGGTTTATGTCCGCGTAAATTCCTATGACACAGAATACTGTTATGGCGATCTCAGCGGTGTCTTTGGCAAAGATCTCGATGGCATCGTCCTACCCAAGCTGGAAAGCGTGGCGGACCTCAGATCAGTCGACAGTATTATGACCGACTTAGAGCGTGAACATGGCCTTGAACCAGGTTCGGTTGATCTGATGCCGATTGTCGAAACCGCTAAGGGCGCCGCTGCCGTGCGCGAGATCGCCCAAGCCGGTTCGCGCATCAAGCGTTTGTCTCTCGGCGGTGGTGATTACACCCGCGACCTCGGCATTGAATGGACCCACGACGAATTGGCCTTGCTGCCGATCCGATCTGAAATTGTCTTGGCCTCTCGTTTGGGCGAACTCGAGCCGCCCATCGACACGGTATTCCTCCACATCAAAGAACACGATGCCTATCGCGAGTCTTGCGTACGGGCGCGCGGGCTCGGCTTTCAAGGCAAGCTGTGTATTCATCCTGATCAAGTAGACCCGACCAATGAGGTGTTCACGCCGACCGATGAGGTGGTGGCTTGGTCGCGGAAAATTGTCGCTGAATTTGAAAAGGCGGAGAAAGAGGGCATCGCCTCCATTCAAGTGGACGGGTATTTTGTCGATTACCCCATTGTTGTGAAAGCCCAACGGGCGTTGAACACCATCGACCTGCTGAATTCTCTCGGCAAGGCTTAGACGTCATAGTGTAGGCTATGCGTGACCACGCCCTTTCAGGAATCTTGCAATGATCATTGAGTCCACTGCCGCCTATCGGGACAGCCTCAGGGCTTTTAAGCCGCGGGTTTTCGTCAACGGTGCACTGATTCCTTCGGTGGCGGATGAACCTTTATTGCAGCCGGGCATCAATGCCATCGGTGTGACCTATGATCTCGCCCAGGAGTCCGACCACGCCCCTTTGATGACAGCGATCGAGAAAGAGTCGGGCAAGCGGGTGAACCGCAATCTGCATATCGACCGCACCAGCGATGACCTGCTGGCGAAACTTGAGGCGGTGCGCATCATGTGCCGCGAAGCCGGCTGTGCTCAGCGCTATCTGGTTCATGACGCCTTCAACGGTTTGTATCAGGCGACTCAGCGCTGTGATGCTGACTCTGGAACCGGCTACTTCGCCCGCTTCTTGGATTTCATGGCAGAAGTCCAAGACGGCGATCAGACCTACGGCATCGCCATGACCGATGCCAAAGGCGATCGCTCGAAAAAGCCGCACAATCAAAAGACCGCCGATAGCTATATTCATGTGGTCGAAAACCGCGCCGACGGCATTGTGATTTCCGGCGCTAAAGCCATCGTTACTGGCGCGCCCTATGTCCATGGTTTCATTGTCATGCCGTGTCGGGCGATGACGCCGGAAGATGGCGCGTTTGCCGTATGTTGTGCCGTGCCCGTCGATGCCGAAGGGATCACCATCGTTGCCCGGTCTGCGGGCCGCCCCGGTGAAGACGCGGCGGTGTTCTCCAAGCACTATGGCCAAACCACCGGTGTGGTTCTGTTCGACAACGTTTTTGTGCCCCACGACCGCGTATTTCTCAACGGCGAGACGGAATTCGCCGGTGATATCGCCCAGACCTATGCGACCCATCACCGGCATTCTTGCATCGGTGCGCGTGCCGGGTTTGGTGATCTGTTGATCGGTGCCGGTGCGTTGATGATCGAAGCCAATGGTCTCGACCCGGAACGCCACAGCCATCTGCAAGACGATATGGTCGAGTTGATCAAAATCGTCGAAGGGTTTTACGCTACCGGTGTCGCCGCATCTGCTTATGGTGAGAAAGATGGCACCGGAAACATCATGCCCGAGGCGGTGTTCTCCAACATCGGCAAGTTATTGATGTCGACGCAGATTTACGACATGCATCGCCTGGCCCATACGGTTTCCGGCGGCTTGATCGTCGCCTTGCCTGGCCCGGACGAGGATCACAATCCGGACACTGCCGCGTCGCTGGATGCGGTTTGGCAGGGCAATCCGGATGTTCCCGCCGAACAACGTCGTCAAACTGCGCGAATGATCGAAGATTTGACCGCGTCTCATCAAGGCGGTTGGTATTCTGTGATCTCCCTTCATGGTGGGGGGTCACCAGCGGCGATGAAGCGCGAGATCTGGCGTAATTATCCGATCGGTGAAAAGAAAGAGATTGTGCAACAGTTGATGGATCGCGACCTCACCGAACGTGAAGACGGTAAGCCAGCGGATAAACAACCGGGACGCTGTTGTACGGTCGGCTGTCGGGTGCCCGATTTTCTGCTCGGTGATTCAAACAGCAAAGACGACGACACCTAAGCTGGACTTCACACACTAGACATCACCAGCAATTCGCCGCACAACGACTTCCTATGGAAGAGATCTGGATTCCCCTAGTCATCAGGATGGTGGTCACGGCGGCTGTTGTTATTGCGGCGACGGCGGTGGCCGAGCGGGTGAATCCATTCTACGCCTCGTTGATCGGGGCCTTTCCGACCTCCGCCGGACCGGCCTACGTTATGTTGGCGTTAAAAGAGGACGCGGCATTCGTCGCCGCCAGTGCGGTCGCCAGTATGGCCAGCCTCGCTGCGGTCGCCCCCTTTGTCAGCGTTGTCGTGTGGTTGGCACCGCGTAGTTCGGTCTTCGTGACTGTTGGTGGTGGTTTCCTGGTGTGGACCATCTTCGCTGTGCCCATCAGTCTGGTGCCGTGGACCCCGATGACAGCTCTATTGATCAACCTGATCGCGTACCCCATTTGCTTCTGGCTGACCCGCAATCTCGGCCAAGTGCCGGCGACCCAAACCCGCAAACCGGCTCAATGGTACGAGCTGCCCTTGCGTGCGTTTGTTGTGGGCTTGTTTGTTGCGGCGGTGGTAACGGCATCTAACCTACTTGGCCCGGTCGCCACCGGCTTGGGTGCGGTGTTTCCCATCGTGTTTCTAAGCCTGACCGCAATCTTGCACATCCGTATGGGCGGCGCGGCCACGGCGGCGACCATGCACAGCGCCTTGCGTGTCGTGTCGGGGATGACCCTGGCGTTGTTGGTCTTGCACTATGGTGTTGTGTGGTGGGGCGAGGCGCTAGGCCTCAGCCTGTCTTTGGTGGCATCGATTTTGTGGGCGGCGGCGATGATCTTTATCAACCATCGACGCGCTATAGCGTTCGCTAACGACGTAAAGTGACTTAGCCATCAGGCCGATAGGTTAAACGGACGACGCCGTCAGCGTAAGTTTGATTGTCTACGAGCGTCATGGCATCAAAGGTCGCCTTGCCGGGAAACAATTGGACGCCATCTCCCAGCACCACTGGCATGACGAACAGGTCCAGTTGATCCACTGCCCCGGCGTCGAGAAAATGGCGCTGCGCAATGCCGCCGCCGACAACCCATACATCACCGTCTTCTAGCATCTTCAGGCGCGGAATCAGCTTGCCCACATCGTTGACCAGCTTGGCATTGCCGTGGGTTGTGTTGGTGCCGGTGCGCGACAGCACGTACGCGCGTTTGCCCTCATACGGCCACGGCCCGAAGGATTTGGTTTGCACGTAGGTCTTGCGCCCCAGCACCACGGTGCCGACCTCGGCGATAAAGTCTTCGTAGCCATAGTCGGCTTTGAAGCGATCAAGCCAGGCCACACGTCCGTCGGGGGTGGCGATAAAACCATCCACACTGGCGGCGATATAAAGGCGAATCTTGGGCATGTCAGAATACTAACGCGAGAAGGGGGCGGAGGTTGCTATTGAATCTCCGGTGGGTTGAACACCCGCACCGGTGGGGCTTCGCCGTCAAATTTTTCCAGCTGGACCAAACAGGTCTGGGCACTGGTGCCTTGGGCGATGGTCGAGGTGCCGGCGTCGTGGGTCAGCACATTGGGGTTGCCGTGTACGCAATCCACGCCAATCTCGCCGGGGGTTGCCGGGTCGTACCACGCGCCAGTGGAAAGCTGTAAAACCCCCGTCCGCACTTGGTCGGTTACAACTGCGCCCGCCAAACACGCGCCCCGGTCATTGAACAGCCGAACGATGTCGCCGTCTTCGACTCCCCGCGCGCTGGCGTCATCCGGATTAATCCACACGGGCTCGCGCCCCTGTACCTTAGACGCCTGGGAATAACCGCCGTTGTCGTACTGGCTGTGCAAGCGGGTCGCAGGTTGATTGGAAATCAGATGCAGTGGAAAGGTTCTGGCTTTGTCATCGCCGAGCCATTCGCTCGGTTCGTGCCATACCGCATGCCCCGGTTGGCCCGGGTCGTTCCATCCGGCGATGGTCTCCGAGAATAATTCCAATCGGCCCGATGGCGTCGCCAGCGGATTCTTCTGGGGGTTGTCGCGGAACGCTTCAAACATCGTGCGTTCCGGGTTCGATGGCCACTCCAGCATGCCACCGGAGTCCGGCGCCCAAAAGGTCTCAAAGTCGGGGGTGTTGATGCCAATGTCTGCGGCGCGACTGCAGGTGTCTTGATAGAGCCAGCGCACCCATTCCATCTCAGTGCGGCCTTCCGTAAAGGCCTCTGCCACCCCTACACGTTCCGCCACTCCTTTGAAAATGTCGTGATCGTTGCGTGCCTCACCGAAGGGTTCCGCTGCCTTGTGCATCGCCATGATCTGCAAAGAGAGCCCCGATGCCGTGACGTCGTTGCGCTCCAGTGTCGTTGTCACCGGCAACACGATATCCGCATGACGCGCCATTGGGTTCCACCACGCCTCATTGACGATGATGGTTTCAGGCTTTTGCCAGGCACGCAGCATGCGGTTGAGGTCTTGGTGATGATGAAACGGATTGCCGCCACACCAGTAGACCAAACGAATGTCCGGGTAGGTCAGAGTCTGGCCATTGAAACGAACCGTGCCGCCGGGATTGAGCAGAAGGTCGGAAATACGGGAGACCGGAATAAATGTACTCACCGGGTTTTGGCCTTTGGGCAGATGAGTCGGGGCCACCGGCGTGCCAGGCCCGCCCATGCCCGCTGCGCCCGCGTAGGCACAGCCGAAACCACCGCCGGGTAAACCGATCTGCCCGAGGATCGCAGCCAGGGTCAGTGCCATCCAATAGGTTTGTTCGCCGTGGTCGGCCCGTTGCATTGACCAGCTGACCGTTACCAAGGTGCGACGTTTGGCCATCGTGCGGGCGAGCTCTTTGATGGTCTCGGCATTGAGTCCGGAAATCTTGGCCGCCCACGCCGCATCTTTTTCAACACCGTCGTCCCGGCCCAGAATATAGGCGATGACTTTTTCGCTGCCGGTGCAATGGGTTTCTAAAAAGGCGGGGTCGTGGAGGTCTTCTGTGGCGAGCGTGTGGGCAAGGGCGAGCATCACCGCCACATCGGTGCCAGGGTGCGGTGTCAGCCACGTCGCGTCTAAAAAGTCCGCCGCATCATTGCTGATCGGGCTGACGTTGACGATCTCGACGCCGTTGTCTTTGCACCGTTGCAACGCGTCGCGGGCGATATGTCGACCCAGTCCACCGCCATGAACTTGCGAGTTTTTTAGGGCCAACCCGCCAAAGGCGACGACCAATTCTGAATGATCAGCGATGGTCCCCCAGGTGGTGTTGGCGCTGTAGCAGACGTCGGCCCAAGTCCCGGCGATGTGCGGTACGATGACTTCGGCAGCGCCGGAAGAGTAGGTGCCGACAGAATAGGTGTTGCCACCGAACAAATTGAGGAACCGGCGCATTTGACTTTGCGCATGATGAAACCGCCCGGCCGAGGCCCAGCCATAAGACCCGGCGTAAATCGCTTCGTTGCCGTGGGTTTCTTTCACCCTGGTCAGTTCGTTGGCGACGATGTCCAAGGCTTCATCCCAAGACAAAGCGACGAAGGGGTCTGACCCGCGCCCTGTCACATCTTTTTTTGGCCCACCGTTTTTCAAGCTGTCGAGCCAGCCTTTGCGCACCATAGGCTGGGCGATGCGCACGGCGTCGTCTTGGGCCTGAGGCATACCGGGGCCGATGGGCGACGGGTCAGGGTCGCCGCTGAAGGGCTCCAATGCTGTGACTCTGCCGTTTTCGACTGTCGCCGTGTAGGCGCCCCAATGGGTCGCCGTCGGTAGGTGTTTTACATCTTCATTTACATCGTCAGGCATGGCGTTGTTATAGCGACTCTCGCTGAACCCGCCTATGGTGACCTCTGAAAAAGGGAGAAATCATCATGCGCACACTCATCGCTTTCCTCACTATTGTTCTGCTGCCATTTACAGTCGCGGCTGATGGTCATGAAACGGAACCTGGCTATGCCAGTTTTGCCCGCACGACCATCCTCGCGCGCTACGCCGACCTGGAACCGTCGATCACCTTTTGGCGTGATGTCATGGGGTTCTCCTACGCGGGCGATCCGCAGCCGACCACCGGTACTCCAAGCCCGATCGGCTGGGATGAAGAGGCCGTGCGCTATTTCACAGCGTTCTCATCTAAGGAAGGCTCGACGATTGCTTTGCTGATGATCGAGGACGACCCGGATTTTCCGGCGGTCGCTTTGCCGGAGTCCGGCGCGGCCATCGGTGGGTCGGTGCTGGTTCACACGGCCAAAAACCTCGAAGACCTTTACAACCGTGCCGTCGCCAACAACGTGACCATTCTTAAGCCCTACACCCCATCGGTGACCGGCCGCTCCATGCAAATTTATCTGCGCGCACCGACCGGTCAGCTGGTTGAAATCTACGAGATGATCCCGCAACCAGAGTCTGAATAATCGGGGGGCGTCGTGACCGAGGACACACAAAAGACTGTTCACTGGAGCTTCTGGCTGATCGGCGCGTTTGCGTTGCTCTGGAACGGCTTGGGGTCGATGAACTACTTGATACAAATGACGGCAGACTCGCTTGATGCGTATCGCGAGGTCGAGCAGGCAATTATCGCCGACCGACCCGCCTGGGCCACGGGTGCGTTTGCCATTGGCGTATTCGGCGGCACCGTCGGCGCGGCTCTTCTTCTGCTGCGCAAATCTGCCGCGTTCCATGTGTTTGTCGTGTCATTGGTCGGCGTGGTTGTGACGACCGTGCATACGGTCAGCTTGGGCCTCGACTTTGGTGTCGGCGAGCTGGTGGTGATTGTCGCCATGCCAACAGTCGTTGGCGCGGTGTTTATTTGGTACGCCAAATACGCTGAGGGCAAGGGTTGGGTGAGCTAGTGCGAAGGAGTCCGCAAGGAGTCTGAACCAATCCTGAAATCGGTCGTATAAAGAGTACAACCGGCTTCAAAAAGGACGTCCCCATGCGCCTGATCCTCCTGTGTTTCGCACTCCTGCTCTTTGCCTGTGACGCACAGTCACAAAGCACTGCCCAAGGGTCTGATGATGTCTACACCTATGGCCAGGCCAACCGCGACGGCATCGGAAAGGTCTATATGGGGCGGGAGATTTCCCATGTGATGGGGCATCTCGGCGCGGGTTGGCTGGAACGGCCCGAGCGGCAGCGGGATGAGCGCACCGACCTATTGATCGTTAATTTGGACCTCGAGCCCGACCATGTGGTTGCCGACATTGGTGCCGGGACCGGATTTTTTACCTTCCCCGTCAGTGGGCGTGTGCCCCAGGGTAAAGTGTTGGCCGTTGATATCCAGCCCGAGATGCTGTCCATAATCGAACAACGCAAAGCAGCCGGGTCAAAGCCGACCAGTTGGCAGAACATCGAAACGATCCTCGGTACGGAGGATAATCCCAATCTTCCTGAAAGCGCAGTCGATCTGATTTTTATGGTCGACGCCTATCATGAGTTCGCGTATCCGCGAGAAATGGGTGAGGCGATGGCGCGAGCGTTGAAGCCTGGTGGCCGAATCGCGTTAATCGAGTACCGGGCGGAAGACCGCCGCGTCCCGATCAAGCGGTTGCACAAGATGACCGAGGCCCAGTCGCGCAAAGAAATGGAAGCGCTTGGCCTGACCTGGATCGAGACCAAAGACGTGCTGCCGCAACAACATCTGATGATTTTCGCAAAACCAGCGGAATAGCAGCGTTTTCCGCCGGCGCGTAATTTTCTCATCACTCTGATTCCTTCGTGCATGGGCTCGTTTGTATTTTTCTGGTGCATGGGCTCGTTTGCGCGAACACACGTGCATGGGCTCGATGTGTGGAACGAACAGTGCATGGGCTCGTTCCTCTTAAAATCGACTTATCTTTTTTTTGCGGGCACACTCCCAGTATCAAAATTCGTTTCCAGGAGAGATCGATGATCCGCCTAACGCTCGCCATTTTCGCTGCAGCTGTGATGTCTACTGCTGCCCAGTCTCAGGTAAGGCCAGATGCCACCGCCGTGCTGGCCCGCGACGCGGAGAACCTTGTCGAGATGTGGCAAGGCCGTTTCGACACCGCCAATCAGGTCAATTTTCAGGAACGTTTCAATCTGCCGGAAGAGGGTTGGGTTGCCCGCCACCATAAGATTTTTGCTCGCGTCGATCTCCCAGCATTTGGTCCGACTGTCACTTATGTCGAGCAGTATGCGGGTTCACCGCCAGACATCCTGGTGCGCCAGCGACTCTACGTGCATCGCGTCGACGCCGGTGCGTTGAAGACTGATATCTATGCCTTCCGAGGTGATGATGCAGAAAAAGCCGGCGGCGCTCATGAAGACCCGTCGAAGCTTGATGGGTTGACACCGGACACCATGAGCAAGCTGCCCGACGGCTGCGCAATCATCTGGCAGGCACGTGGTGACATGTTCCTCGGCACTCAGACGCCCGATGAGTGTTTATATACGCCTGAGGGATTCGGCATGGAGGTGCGGCTGCGCGACACCATCACTCTCACCGCTGACTCTATGACCACCCAAACAGAGATTCTTGATGCTAAGGGCGAGGTCCTCATGGCCAATGAGCTTGGCGTGGCTGAAGTGGCGCGTAAGGCTCGCCCGTTCACCTGCATGATGCTGGCGCGTAACCCTGACAACGAGAAAGGATTTGAACGCTATGCCGGGATCAGAACCCACGATCAGGGCGGTGAGTATGAGGTCAAGACTCAACACAGCCCGCCTAAAGAATTGCACGTTCGGTTGCTGAATATTGTTCCGCCAGCAGGGACGAGCCGCAACACCTTCATCATGACGTTGACGGAAAAGAACGATCTGTTTCCGCTGGCCCGGGCCTTTGTTGCGCCGGACGCGGAGCGAGTGGCGATCAGCATTGCTGGGATTGAGGCTAACTGCACCGCCGATACAGGTGAGGCAGCTCGCTTCTAGAACTAACCGTTTGGCAGCAGGATTACTTTGCCTTTGCGGTCTTCGCCGGTTTGCACTGCGTGGGCGAAGGCTTCGGCATACTGATCCAGGGTGTAGGTGCCTGCGATGGCCGCCTTAAGTTCACCGGCGCTGATCTTCCCGGCAAGCATTTCGTAGATTCGCGTGATCTCGGCCATGTCCCGTTTTGCAAGTCCGCGACCCGTACTCATGCCGGTCAACGTGATGTTGTTAAAGAACAAATCATGGAAGGGAATGCTGCACGGCTCGCCGGAAATGAACCCATAATTCACCACTTTGCCGCCGTAGTTTAGGCAGCGGGCGATGCGGGTGGTGCCGTCCCCAGCAACCAGATCAAGACCGAGCATAAGGTCGGCGCCGCCTGTCGCTTCTTTGACCGCAGCAGCCAACGTGTCGGCATCACCGGTATCGACAACACAGGCGTCGGCTCCGAGCGCATTCAATTCGCCAAACAAATTCTCACGACGCACGATATTGCATGTTTTGATGCCGCGTTCTTTCGCCAACACTATGAGGTAGCGGCCACAACTGGAATTGGCACCGTTCTGTACGATCCAGTCGCCTTCTTTAAGCTCTGCAAAGTCTTCGAGCAGGCAAACCGACGTCATGCCGTTGACCATCATCAGCGCGAGCTGTTCCCGGTCGCCATCAGGTGCGGGCAGGGTGGTTTCAGCTTTGACACATACTTTCTGAGCAAACGTGCCAGCACCCCACCACGGGAAAACCCGGTCACCAATTTTGAAATTTGTGACGGCTGACCCGATCTCAACAACGCGCCCGACACCTTCGTATCCAGGTTGCTTGGGAAGGTCGTCGTGTTTGAAGCCTTCGTCGCCACGAAACAGCTTGATATCGGCCAAGTGCAGAGCAGACGCTTCCAGCTCTATCACGACTTCGTCCGCTGCTGGTTCAGGGTCGGGAAGGTCGATCAATTTGACGACCTCGCCGGGGTCGCCATGGGCCACTTGCTGCAACGCTTTCATATCGACTCCGCAGGCTGGATCTCTAGTGTGGAGACAAGCCTTAGCACGATACTCATGACGAACAGCAACTCCTTAGGTGCCGGTCGGCAGGCGAGCCAACGCCCGGTTGAAGGTGTCGTCGTCAACATTACTTCCAGACAAAATGAGTGCCACGCTTCGGCCTGCTGCGTCGTGACAACCGTTCAGCAGCGCAGCAAGAGCAACGGCACCGCCTGGCTCCAATCGAATATCAAACGTGTGGTAGGCGAAGGCAATCGCGTCCAATACCTCTTCGTCGGTTACCGCATAGCCGCCGGTCAGGCGCGTGCAGTTCACTTGCCACGTCAGTGTTCCGGGAGTTGGTGCGAGCAAAGCGTCACAGATCGAGCCGGTTGCTAGTGCGTTGGATTCTCGGTGGCCGCTGTCCAAAGATCGCTTGTGGTCGTCGAAGCTTCGCGGTTCAACCACAAAAAATTGTGCCTCTGGAAAGTGGCCATGCACGGCGAGACTGACTCCGGCAAGAAGGCCTCCGCCCGAGGCAGGCACCAGAACATCATCCAAAGTAGCGTCAAGTTCGGTAACTTGATCAACCAGTTCCAACCCCGCTGTGCCTTGGCCGCATATGATGTCGAAGTCATCGTAAGGCGGCACGACGGTGCGGCCTTCTTCTCGAGCGATGCGCCGGCCTATTTCTTCCCGATCATCTGTTGCGCGATCGTAGAACACGACCTTTGCGCCGTGAGACCGGGTACCACCCAGTTTGGTTTGCGGTGCGTCGGAGGGCATGACGATTTTGGCTGAGACGCCCAGGGCTTTTGCCGCCGCCGCGACGCCTTGGGCGTGATTGCCGGTAGACCATGCAACCACACCGGCTGCCCTTTCGGATTCGGTCAGCTGCAGCAGCTTGTTTGTCGCGCCGCGGAATTTGAATGACCCGGTTTTCTGTAGACACTCGGCTTTGAGAAAAATACGTCCACCCGTGCGGTCGTTCAGGTCTTTGCTGGTCAGGACCGGTGTTTTTTTAACCGACGCCGCAATTCTTGCAGCGGCGTGGTGAACGTCATCAAAGGTTGGAAGGCGTGACATGGCGTCAGCATATCCCGCAACGCTAAATCCCTGCCAGCTTGACGGCGCCAGGGTCCGGCGGTAGGTAGGGGGTGTAGTGAAGGTGTGCTCAGTCACGCATCCGTGTGAATGAGCCAAGAGGGAATTCGGTGTGATACCGAAACTGCCCCCGCAACTGTAAGCGGCGAGCCTTCCACCAAGAATGCCACTGGGGTTTAGGCCCTGGGAAGGCCGGTGGATTGGTTATGACCCGCGAGTCAGGAGACCTGCCCTCACAGCGTCATCTATCCAGTGGGCGGGGTGTTCCAGTGGAGCGGTAAACCGTAGCGGTGACGCGCTTGAGTGGTGTCGTCGTTCTGGCTGCGGTCTTGGTCTTCTCGTCCAGTGATCTCTCTCCGGGTACTTCGGCGGCGCCATATGCGTCAAACCGAAACGGAGACAGATTATGACTCGTATTCCCTTTATAACTTTCGCCATGGCGGGAGCGTCGTTCGCAACTGCTGCGGCCTCTGCTGCAGATAAGCCTCTCGATATCCAGGACGAAATCATCGTCACGGCCAGCCGCGTTCCACAAAACCGCCTGGCTGTCGGCAGCGCAGTGGATATTCTCAGTGAGAGCGATATCAAGACTCGACAGCAAGCGTTCTTGGGCGACCTACTGCGCGATCTGCCTGGATTGGCGGTCAACCAGAGCGGTCCGGCTGGGGCGTTTACCCAAGTGCGACTGCGTGGGGCTGAAGCCAGCCATACCCTGGTGATCATTGATGGGATCGAAGCGGGTGATCCGTTCAACTCGGGTGAATTCGAATTCGCCCATTTGGTGTCAGGTGGGGTGTCGCGCGTTGAAGTGTTGCGTGGTCCCCAGAGCGCTCTATGGGGCTCGGAGGCGATTGGTGGCGTGATCAATGTGGTCACCGGACCGTCTACAACGCCTGATGGGTTTTGGGCCGAAGGGTTTGTGGAAGGCGGATCATTCGGCACGGCGCGCGGCAGCGCAGAAGCCGGATCAGCCGGAGCATGGGGTACAGTGCGTGGCAGTCTTGCCTATTCTGATATCAGCGGTATATCGGCTTCACCATCGGGCCCTGAAAAAGATGGCTACGACAATTTCACGGGCTCTTTATTCGCCACGTTCAATATCAGTGAAACGCTTTCGGTCTCACTATCCGGGCGTCATGTTAGCGCAACGGCAGCTGAAGACGCTCAGGACTTTACGTTTGGGTCGCCAACCCAAGGTCTCGTTATTGATTCCGATGGCGAACGGAAATCCGATCGCTGGTACGGCCGCGCCGTAGCAGATCTTTCGCTGATGGATGGCCAGTGGACTCATCAGTTGAGTGCCAATTTGACGGATACTCAGAACGAGTCGTTTTCTGGCGGCGCGTTTAGTTTTGGTTCTGAAGGCCAGAAATGGGACTTCGAGTATCAGACGAACTATGCATTCGACGTTGGTGACACGAGCTCTCACGCCATCAGCGCGCTTATCGAATACGAAGATCTATCCTACGAGAACCGCGGCGCGGGCGGTGGGCCGGAGAATCAAAGTCAAACTGGGAAACAAACCTCTGCGGCTTTGGAATACAGGCTTGGTCTCGCCGATCAGGTATTTTTAAGCGGCGCCCTTCGCTACGATGACAATGATCGGTTTGACGACGAAGTGACCTATCGCCTGACGGCGGCCTGGGCAATGCCCGATACGGGCTTCAAGCTGCGCGGCAGCTACGGGACCGGTGTTGCCCAACCGAGCTTCTTCGAGCTGTTTGGGTTTAATCCAGATTTCTTTGTCGGCAATCCCAATCTCCAGCCCGAGTCTTCTGAGGGTTGGGACGTTGGCGTCGGCTACAGTTTTGCTGACGGTCGTGGCCTGGCCTCTGTGACCTACTTCGACTCCAATCTTGAGAACGAGATTTTCACAGACTTCGGTGTTTTTCCGTTCACGGTTGACAATAGTCCAGGCACCAGCACCCGTGATGGCATCGAGTTTGCTTTCCGGGTTGATCCTATTGATGCTGTGTCATTGTCGGCGTCTTACACTTATACGGATGCAAAAGATGACACCGGCGCGAGGGAGCTTCGCCGGCCGCGCCATATGGGTAGCCTCAACGCGACGTACCGTTTTTTCGACGACCGCGCTGCCGTTGATCTTGGCCTGAACTATCACGGAGAGATGCAGGACAGCGAGTTTATCTTCGCGACCCCCGAAACTGCTGTGACGCTTGATGACTACGTCCTCGGCACTGTCGCAGCGTCCTTTGATGTCACGGATCGCGTGCAGCTCATCGGTCGGATCGAAAACTTATTTGATGAGGACTATCAAGATGTTTTCGGATTTGCCTCTCCGGGTATCGGGGCTTACGCCGGTGTTCGAATCCGGCTTGGACAAATGTAGGCGGTTATGACGTTGGCGCGGGGTCTCGCAATTTTCTCAATCTTGTTCTGCACCGCGGTGCAGGCTGAGGCGCCGCGCCGCATCGTCTCTATGAATCTCTGTTCCGATCAGATGGTTTTGTTGCTGGCAGAGCCGGGAACGGTTGTGTCCGTCAGTTTTCTCACCGCTGATCCTCATGAATCACCGGTCGCGCCTTTGGTCGGCGATATCGTGTTGAATCATGGTCAGGCAGAGGAGGTGATTGCCCTTGAGCCCGATTTGGTGGTGGCTGGGCGCTATACCACAAGCGCGGCGAAAGCCTTATTACGACGGTTGGGGTACAATATTGTTGAAGTTGATATGCCGCCGAATTTCGCAGGTGTGCGAGAAGCTTATCGGGTGCTCGGAGCTGCTTTAGGCCGCCAAGATATGGCGCAGGACATCATTGAAGATATTGATAGAAAATTTGTAGCGCTTGATAAGCGGGTCGCTGGTCAATCGTATGGGTCTGTCCTCATTCTTGATGCCAATGGATTCACCGTCGGGCGCCCCAGTTTGGTCGACCAGATGTTAAGTCGGATCGGTTTGACCAATGTGGCGGCAAAGCTGGGTGTTGGCGACTTCGGTCAACTGAGTATGGAGGCTGTTTTGTTGGCCGAGCCTGATTTTATGGTCCGGCTGTTGTATCGGCCCGCCGCACCCTCTCTTGCCAATCAAACCCTGTCTCATCCAGCGCTGGTCAGGTTTCTGGGTGGCCAACCGATGATTTCCGTGCCGCAGTCGTGGGTGAATTGTGGTGGGCCATATTTGGCTGATG
>WLXB01000059.1 GCA_012103295.1 Alphaproteobacteria bacterium
CCAAACGAGCCTCGAACCAATTCACAGATTTCGGACATCAATCATCTCCCAGTGGCTAATCACTTACCTTGAGTCAAACAGGTCCAAGCCAATAACTTGGATCGCCCACTCGATGGGCACGCAATTGGCGCGCCAGACTCAATGGACCGCCACAGCAATCCCTCGAAATCACACTTTCCATTTTTGATTCTTGATAGTCTAACTCTGATCCAAGCAGGTACATAACAGCCATGGGATCGATAAAAAACTTCACGCCATTCTGCTCGACCACGTCCTCAAATTTACCCTGCTCATCTGCATATTCAACTTTGTACGCAAAGCCTGAGCAGCCTTTTGTCTCGATGCCAACACGGATACCGGCGACAGGGTGATCTGCAGCACCAATTAAATGTGCGGCTCGTGTGACAGCTGCATCCGTTACCGTAATTGGGGCTGGTCGTTCCATAGCAGTCATTTCATATCTCCCAATGTATTGGGGCTAGAGTATTAAAACATATCCAAAGCAACACGCGCGACCTCTGACATATTCTCCGGTGTCCATGGCGGGTCCCATGTAATTGTCACTGCAACTTCACCAGTTCCTTTGGTCGCAGCCACGGCGTCTGCGACTTCACCAGGAAGAGTTCCTGCGACCGGACACGCAGGGGCCGTGAGCGTCATAGTAACATCGACATTGCCCCGCTCACTGATACTCATGTCATAGATCAGACCCAGGTCGTAAATATTGACGGGGATTTCGGGATCAAAAACGCTGCGAAGTGCTTCGACAACCGCAGACTCAGTCGCCACGTAGTCCGCATCATCTGCCAAGGCAGACCCGCGTGATACGACATCACCTTCCTCGGGCGGTTCACCGTCCATTGCCGGCATAGAATAGGGCGGCATCATTGAGTCACACTCCTTATCATTACTATACGACTTCCCTAACCTTCCGTTGACACGACACCAGTGCCATCAAGGCACGACATTAGGGTATGCCACGGTAGATTCGCGCATTTAACACGCGCAGGGAATTGGCTGACACCACTTAGCGCGCTCAATTGTTCAATCCTAGGACCGAGTTCATCGCCAAGTTCTTTCACTATCTGGTCTGGGGACGTTGCTTCTCGACACAATGTATTGACCGCCTCAGTCATCATTCTCGCTTCGCGAGCGGTCAAGCCCTTCACGGCCTCTGTCATCATAGAGGCTGATGCAATAGAGATCGCACAACCCTTACCGTCAAACTTTAGATCCGCAATTCTAACTTCATCGTCAAGAGCCACCGTGACAGTAACTCTATCACCACATAGTGGGTTCTTACCTTCACTACGGCAGTCGTGACCCTCTATAATTCCGGCATTGCGCGGCGACTTACCGTGATCCAAAATTATTTCTTGGTATAGTGATAAAATGTCCTGATCTTTTTCCATCGTTCGCATCAGCACAGTATCTCCCGTGCCCGCCCCAACGCATTGATCAAGACGTCAACTTCTTCTCTAGTATTATAAATCCCAAAGGACGCACGAACAGTCGCAGTTACACCAAAGCTATCCATCAAAGGTTGCGCACAGTGATGGCCCGCGCGCACGCAAACACCAGAACGATCTAGTATGGTAGCTAAGTCATGCGGATGTGCGCCTTCCAGCACAAATGAGATTGCCGCGGCCTTGTTCTTCGCCGTCCCAATAAGCTTGATACTGTTTAGAGCCTGCAACTGCTCGGTGCCGTACGTAAGCAAGTCGTGCTCATGGGCAGCGATAGCAGCCCGATCAAACTCGTTGATATAGTCAATAGCTGCACCCAGACCAACAGCGGGGACGATAGGTGGTGTGCCCGCTTCAAACTTTGCCGGAAGCTCCGCCCACTCGCTGCGCTCGAAGGTCACGTTGCTGATCATTTCGCCGCCACCCTGATAGGGCTGCATTCCATCGAGAATACCTTCTTTGCCGTACAACACGCCAATTCCGTTAGGTCCGTACAGCTTGTGGCCTGAGAATGCATAGAAGTCACAATCCAAGTCTTGAACATCAACTTGCTCGTGAACAATTCCTTGGCAGCCATCGATAAGAACATGCGCACCGACAGCATGCGCGGCGCTTACGATGCCCTTTATCGGCAGGATAGTCCCTAAAGCGTTGGAAATATGGGCGACAGCCACGAGCTTAGTTTTACTGGACAGAGCAGCCTCAACCGCACTCAGGGGGACTTCACCCTCAGGCGTAATAGGAACAACCTTAAGAACGATTCCGCATTGGTCGCGCAAAATCTGCCAGGGAACGATATTTGAGTGATGCTCAAGACCGGTAATAACAACCTCGTCCCCAGCATTGAAGGCTCGTCCAAATGTCGCCGCAACTAGGTTGATTGCCTCAGTTGCCCCTTTCGTGAAAATAACCTCACGATCAGATCGGGCATTGATGAACTGCCGCACTGTTTCTCGCGCAGCCTCATACTTACTGGTCAGCGTTTCGCTCAACCAATATGCACCTCGGTGAACGTTGGCGTACTCTTGCTCGTATTGGTAACGGATTACATCTATTACGGCCCGTGGCTTTTGTGCCGACGCGGCGCTATCTAGATAGGTTAACGGCTTGTCGTGAACTGTCCGACTCAAAATCGGAAAATCGCTTCTCACCGAATTCACATCGAAGTCGCGGAAGTCGTTCTTCGAGGCATTTTGAGCGAGCGCACTCATAGTTCACCAACTGCTAGAATTCTTTGCCGCGCTAGCCATGCCTTCACCATATCGAGGATCAGGTTACGTGCTGATTCATCGGACACACTAAAAATAACGTCGTTCAGAAACCCTTCAACCAGCAGCGCACGTGCCGTCTTCTCGTCAATACCTCTGCTGAGGAGATAAAAAATATGCTCCTGATCCATCTCACCCGTTGTCGCGCCGTGCGCACATTGCACATCATCGGCATAAATCTCTAGTTCAGGTTTGCAGTCGACTTCGGGACCGCGATTCAACAGGAGGGCCTTGTGAAGTTGCCTACCATCGGTGCCCTGCGCGGCCCGAGCGACATGAATACGACCCTGAAAGACCCCGCGGGACTCGCCTCCCAGGACACCTTTGATGATCTGGTTAGATTTAGTCTCTGGCGCTAAATGAAGTATCTCGGAAGAAATATCACTGTGCTGTTTACCGGAAAGCCCGTACGCACCATCTACGGTCGCAGCCGCACCCTCACCTTCGAGACGAACGTGAACCTCGCGGCGCACCAGCTTGCCGCCTAACGATAAGACGAAGGAGTCGTATGTGGCGTTGTGGTCGACGGCGACAGCTGTCCGACCAAGATGAAATGCCTCACTGTCCTCACTCACTATTGTGTAGTGATTGAGGGCGGCGCGACCACCCAAAATAATTTCAGATGCCGAATTGCTGAGATAAGCCTGCCCTGGCAGACCAACATGACACTCAACGACAGTCGCTTGGGCTCCCTCCTCAAGATTGATCTCAAACCTCGGGTGGAAAGCACCTGGTCGTAGCCCTGAAGCGCCAATCGACAGCAATTGAACAGGTTGCTTTAGGTTGACCTCTTTGGACAAGTGGACCACAGCCCCCTGCTCCATGAAGCCCGTATTCATTGCCGCTGTGAACGATTGACCCGGCTCCATCACAGTGCCGAGCACGTCCTTCAAAGAGTCTGGTCGTGATTTCAACACATCCGCAAAAGGACTTAGGACAGTACCCGCCTGCAAGCCTTCAATCTGATCAGATAAGTCGTGCCGATACACACCGTTCACAAAGACAACCTTGAGCGCCCCCTCCAGCAAAGGCACATTGACCGGAAGCGACATTACATCGACATCGTCGACTGTACTCGCCGGGATAAAAGGTGTTTTAGCGATCGCGTTCAATGAAGTGTATTTCCAGGCCTCTACTTTCGGCCCAGGCATGCCCTGCCCGCCCAGAATAGCCCGAGACATTTGTCTCAAACCATCGACCCATGGCTCATTGGCACCTGGCAACGCGCCCACGGCGTTGGCATAGGTATCCCCAAAGGTGGAACTAGTTATCGATTTAACGGCGGTCATCGTTTTAATCCGCCTTATGCTGCTTCACTCTCTTCGAAGCGAGCGTAGCCTTCGGCTTCCAAGAGTTCAGCGAGAGTTTTATCACCACTTTTAACTATTCGTCCGCCGACAAGTACGTGAACATGGTCGGGTACGATGTACGACAGCAGCCGCTGGTAGTGGGTAATAACCAAAAATGTCCGGTCCGGGCTGCGCAGATTATTCACACCGTCCGAAACGACCTTGAGCGCGTCAATATCGAGACCAGAGTCTGTTTCATCGAGTACGGCAAAACGCGGTTCTAGCAGACTCATTTGCAATACTTCTGCTCTCTTCTTCTCACCGCCCGAGAAGCCCACGTTGAGCGGTCGCTTAATCATCTCATAGGGAATCTCGAGTTCCTTGGTCTTACTCTTGATTAGATTGAGAAATTCCATGGCATCGATTTCTTCAAGGCCCTGCTCACGACGTTTGGCATTGAGTGCCGTTTTTAAAAACGTCGACGTTGCAACGCCGGGGATTTCCATTGGGTACTGAAAGGCCAAGAAAACACCAGCCCGAGCTCGTTCATCGGCTTCCATCTCAAGCAAGTTTTTGCCATTAAACAGTACACTGCCCTGAGTAATCTCATACCCGTCTCTACCTGCGAGTACATAGGATAAGGTGCTCTTTCCGGTTCCGTTCGGCCCCATGATCGCATGGACCTCACCACCATCCATATTCAAGTCGATCCCTTTAAGAATCTCCTTGCCATCAACGGATACATGTAGATCTTTGATTTCGATAAGCGACATTCTGATACTTCTTCTTCAACGGTCGGAGATTTAACCGACACTACCTTCCAGACTGATCCCAACGAGCTTCTGAGCCTCTACGGCAAATTCCATGGGTAACGTTTGTAGAACCTCTTTGCAAAAGCCGTTCACGATAAGGGAAATGGCCTCTTCTGGATTCATCCCGCGTTGCTGGCAATAGAACATTTGCTCATCGCTAATCTTCGACGTTGTCGCTTCATGCTCGGTTTGAGCCGTTGGGTTACGGCTCTCAATATACGGCACAGTATGCGCACCGCATTGATTACCGATCAGCAAGCTATCGCATTGTGTAAAGTTCCGTGCCCCTTCAGCCTTCGGCTGGATACGCACCAATCCACGATAGGTACTATTCGAGCGGCCAGCTGAAATACCCTTCGCGATGATCTTAGACCGGGTGTTCTTACCTAAATGAATCATCTTGGTGCCAGTATCCGCTTGTTGCCGATTGTTGGTGATAGCGACTGAGTAGAACTCACCACTGGAGTTATCACCTTGTAAAATGCAGCTCGGGTACTTCCAGGTAATCGCGGAGCCCGTTTCGACCTGGGTCCACATCACTTTCGAATTTTTGCCCCGGCAGGCGGCCCGCTTGGTCACGAAATTATATATACCACCCTTGCCGTCTTCGTCGCCCGGATACCAATTTTGGACCGTCGAATATTTAATCTCTGCATCGTCTAGAACTACCAACTCGACCACAGCGGCATGGAGTTGGTTCTCGTCCCGCTGGGGCGCAGTGCATCCTTCTAGATAGCTGACGTACGAGCCCTCATCAGCGATAATTAATGTTCTTTCAAATTGCCCGGTATTTTTTTCGTTGATACGAAAGTACGTCGACAGTTCCATCGGACAACGCAACCCTTTGGGCACGTACACAAAGGAACCATCTGTGAATACTGCGCAATTTAGTGTCGCAAAAAAGTTGTCGCTGTACGGAACAACTGATCCGAGATACTTCTTCACTAATTCCGGATGTTCTTTGATAGCCTCGGACATCGAGCAAAAAATGACGCCAAGCTCGTTGAGTTTCTTCTTATACGTCGTGGCGACCGAAACACTATCGAATACGGCGTCAACCGCGACACCGGCGAGCATCTCTTGTTCGCGCAACGGAATGCCTAGTTTGTCATAGGTCTCCAGCAACTTTGGGTCGACCTCATCAAGGCTTTTTGGCCCATCGCCTAAATTCGGAGCAGCATAGTAATAAGAATCTTGATAATCGATCTTAGGGTAGTCGAGCTTGGCCCAGTCAGGCTCTTGATCTTGTTGAGTGAGCCACAAACGGTACGCCTTAAGGCGCCACTCCAGCATCCATTCTGGCTCTTCTTTCTTCGCCGAAATAAAACGAACGATATCTTCGCTCAATCCCTTCGGGGCCATATCGGAATCGATATTCGTTTCCCAGCCGTATTTGTATTTTTCAACGTCGCGAACGGCGTCAACGGTTTGTTGGGTTGCAGCCATAGTTAACTCACCTGATCTGACGGCCGCACGACCGCATCGCCGGTTGATTGAGAGTGTTCTGCTGGAGGAATGTGTCCAGCACCGTGAAGATCAGAAATCATTTCCGCCAGCGTTACATCGCGCAGCGCACCTGTAACGGCGCGATTAACCCGGTTCCACTTTCCACTCGCAGGACACAGGCTTTCGTACGAGCACTGTTCATCAGAGGTATCAACACAGGCGGTCAAAGCAATCGGCCCTTCGACGGCCTCAATAACGTCAGCAATCGTGGTTTGATCTGCGGGTCTATTCAAACTGTACCCACCTCGTACGCCACGGTGGGAGGCCACCAGCCCCGATTTAACGAGATGCTTCATCAGCTTTGCGACCGTTGGCAGCGGAATGCCCGTATTGTCTGAGATCGCCTGGGTCGGTCTAATCAGACCGCTACTGGCCATGTCGATCAGCACCACTGTGGCATAATCTGTTAACTTGTTGACTTTAAACACAAATTCAACACCTCAAAAGCCGGACTAAAATAGTCTAGTTTCACTAGTGTCTTTAGTTAAGGATGACGGCAATTTCAAGGGTGGAAGCCAGTTTCACCACGATTAAAGTGAACCCATGGATCAGCCGACGCTCATTATTCTAACTGAAACCATGTTCCAGCCAGCACTTTTGCATGCTGCACTGGGTGAAGAGGGTGTCGCGGGGCATCGTGTAGAAGCGGTCGACACCCTTGACGGTCTGGTCGCCGTGCTCGATCAAAGCGACGGCCCCGCCCGTCTCGCTGCGTTCTGCACCGGAATCATTGTGCCGACAGCTGTCCTAAACCGTGTTGACGCTGGCGCATATAACTTTCACCCGGGACCGCCGGAGTATCCGGGACTGTTTCCCTCTTGTTTCGCAATTTATGAAGAGGCCGCGATGTTCGGTGCAACCGCTCACGCCATGACCGATAAAATTGACGAAGGAGAGATCGTCGGCGTAGAGCATTTTACGATACCTGAGTACCCTAATCGCATGACCCTGGACAAAATGACACTCGAGTGTGTCCACCAGTTATATCAACGCCTTCTGCCTGACCTCGTGGATTTTGAAAAGCCGGTTGCGCCCTCTGGGGACACTTGGCTTGGACGCTCACGAACAACAAAAGACTTCAACGCCCTGTGCCAACTTCCAGGAAATGTATCCGCGGACGAATTCGACCGGCGCTACCGTGCAGTTGGAGAAGGCCCCAACCATGCCCTGACTGTCACGCTGTTTGGACAACGCTTTAAACTTGATAATTCGCGGACAGATGAAGACGTTGTTAGAGGCGGTGTGTCCACGAGCTAAGGCATCAAGTCGGGTTTTGACCCAGGCATGCCGCTAATTCAAAGGCCAGCCCCCGCATCAACTCGACGTACAGCGCCGTTCCGGGGGCAAATTGCATGCCCATAGGGTCAAGAATGCCGGTTCGAATGTCCGCCGCTTCGGCCACAACACGCATGACCTTGGGCTCGAAACCGGGCTCTGAAAAAAGGCACACAGAGCCAAGTTGCTTGGCACGTCGTCGTATTTCAGACAAACGCCGAGCACTGGGTGCACGATCTGGTGTCACGGTAATCGCACCAACCGCATTCAATTCAAAATACTCATCAAAATATTGCAGCGCGTCGTGCGCCACCATAAAGGGTTGATCTCGGACCGGTCGTAAAAGACCAAGAACGTAAGTCTCCATCTCACTCAGTTGGCGAAGCATATTACCGGCATTTTCCGCATAGACGGTTTCATTCTCAGGGTCCAACTCAGACAGCGTATCAGCGACGATTCCAATCACCACACGCGCATTGCTCGGGTCCAGCCATACGTGCCCGTCGAGATGATCATGGTGATGGTTGTGGTCATCACCTATATGCATCTCGCTCTCTTCGCGTCCATCCTCGGAACTCCACACTCCGCCTTCCCGATTAGCCCTTAGGTGGAGGCGGTCGTCAGCCATGAGCTCTATTATTTTGGCGTCTGAGGCTAGTGTCTCAAGTGGCCCCTCTAGGAAGGTCTCTAAAGATTCCCCGACCCAAATCACTACTTCGGCGTCCGCTAAAGCCTTAGCGTCAGACGGCGCCAACGTATAGGAATGCGGCGTCTGCCCACCTTTTAGCAAAAGACCTGGTGCACCTACGCCATCCATGACGGCCGCCGTCAATGAATGGATCGGTCGAACGGTAACGACCACCTCGGGCGGAGCAGCCTCGGCCGCTGAAAGGATGAATACCCACACCGGAAACACGGTCAATATTCGGCATACTAAGAAATGCATCTTCACCCTTCACCAACTGGCCATAATATGTTCTGTTATATCATAACATTTTAATACCCTGTCTATAGGTAATTGGCTAATTGTCATGAGCTTTCCCAACCCTCGTCACGATCATGGTCGATGCGTGTCAGGCGCAATGAAGACTGCCGAAAACAAGAGCAGAGCGCTCGGTCTTCGGTTTACCAAGACCCGTCGTAAAGTCCTCGAGATATTGTGGCAAAGCCATAGCCCGCTTGGCGCATACGATATCTTAGATCGATTGCAAGAAGACAGCCGTCGTCCTGCTCCGATGGTCGTCTATCGTGCTCTAGACTTTCTCATTGAAGCTGGCCTTGCCCATCGATTGTCTAGCCGCAATGCCTTCATCGGATGTTCCGCGCCAGAAGGTGATCACGAGGCACAATTTCTCATTTGTAATCATTGTGGCTCGGCAGCGGAGGTTGAGGCTCGCCCAATAGCAAAAGCAGTTGAAGAGACAGCCGCATCAGCTGGTTTTCACGTTCATCAGCGTGTCGTCGAAATCACTGGCGTATGCCCCAATTGCCAAAGTTAGAATGGAATATGCAGTGGTAGACACCCCCTCGTTGATAGAAGCATCGGGCCTCAAGGTAAGTCGAGGTGGGCAAGTCATTTTAAACGGAATAAATCTCACCGTAGACCCTGGTGAAATTGTTACGCTGATCGGCCCGAACGGTGCGGGAAAATCAACCTTGGTCCGTGCCCTGCTCGGACTCGAACGGATCGATAGCGGCACTATCACACGCAAGGCGGAGCTTGTTATTGGATATCAAGCCCAAAGCGTTGTCATCGATGCGACCCTACCCCTGACTGTTAGACGCTTTCTAACTCTGACCTGTAATCGGCCGGATGATGAACTCTCTCGCACACTCAATCATGTGCAACTCAATCCTATTCTCGATAAGAGCGTTCACGTCTTATCTGGCGGTGAGATGCAACGAGTCCAATTGGCACGGGCCATATTGAGAAATCCAGACCTCCTTGTTTTAGACGAGCCGACCCAAAACGTAGACATTAGTGGCGCAATCGAGTTGTACCGCTTGATTCAGGAAACCCGAGATCGATTGAATTGCGCCGTAATAATGGTGTCTCACGATTTGAACGTTGTCATGTCAGCGACAACTCGAGTGTATTGCCTAAATAATCATATCTGCTGCTCCGGGCGACCCGCAGAAGTAAGTAAGCATCCCGAGTTTCTTCGCCTTTTTGGGCAAAGCGCCGCCGATATGCTGGCCATCTATACTCACAACCATGACCACGGGCCGACTGGCGAAGTTTTGTCGACGCACAACCACACGCACGATCATCCACATTAGTGAAAGCCGAGGAAATATATGGATGACTTTCTTGTCCGCGCCAGCCTCGCTGGCATAGGCGTAGCGATTGCTGCGGGCCCGCTAGGATGCTTCGTTGTATGGCGTCGCATGGCCTATTTTGGCGACACGCTTGCGCATTCAGCGCTACTCGGCGTCGCCCTTGGGTTTCTCTTCGGGACAGCGCCAACGCTTGGAACTATGGCAACCGGTATTGGCGTTGCAATGCTGCTCGTTTGGCTCCAGCAAAAGGAAGATTGGTCAAGCGACACGTTGCTTGGCTTACTTTCTCACACAACGTTAGCCGGCGGCCTAATCGCAATTACTTTCATTCAGGGCATACGTATTGATCTCATCGCGTATCTATTTGGCGATATTCTTGCAGTTTCCGACACTGATGTCGCCTGGACCTGGGCTGGAGCGATACTGGTCTCCGGTGTTGTTGCACTGCTTTGGCGTCCACTGGTTGCTCTCACCGTAAATAAGGATATGGCGATGGCTGAGGGAATCGCGGGTCGCAGTATTGAATTGGCTTTTGTCGTTCTTATCGCAGTAGTCGTTGCAATCTCGATGAAAGTCGTAGGCATTCTGCTTATTACTGCGATGCTCATCATACCGCCCGCCACCGCAAGACACCTTGCAAGAACCCCAGAACAAATGGCGCTCATAGCCATACTGGTCGGTTGTATCGCCGTTGCTCTAGGACTGACTGGGTCATACCGGTGGGATATTCCGGCGGGCCCTGCAATTGTTCTCGCGGCAGCAGCTCTTTTCGCAGGCGGCATGGCGAGTGGGTTGATCAGCAATTTAACATCAAAACGAAGGCAACCCATCGCGCCCGCTCAGCGTTAAAGAAACAAGCTCAAAGTCATGGTGTCGTCCAGGGAAGTACGTCACGATGAAACAAATAAGGCGGCCCTCACAGGTATGGATATGAAAGAGCAGCACGCCATCGTTAAACTCAATAAAAGACGGTCTGAGATCGCTGAAACGGCGCAACGAGGTTTCACGGTTGTCATCGGAGCTAACAGCTTAGACGCAGCAATTGTTAGAGAAGTGCACTGGCTAGCGAAAGAAGCTGGCGCCCCTCTTACCGTTTACATGGTTGCGCCGACCAAACCGTGGGTTAGTGCGCTGATAACGCCTCAAGCTGAACAAATCAAACGCTTGGTCGCGCGTCTCGACGCGCAGTTGGTCACGATTACTCCAAAAGAAGCAGTTGAAAAAATTACGACGGACTGGCGCAATGCATTGCCACTGCGCGTCTTCTTCGGACCGCGAAGACGTTGGCCGTGGGATATAGGCGTAAGCCGGGCACTGTTTCGCCAACTAACATCTTTTACTAAGAGCAGCGGCGTTGACGCAACTGTAGATGCGCCTGTACCCGGTGATACATGGACCCATGTCGTCTGGCGGCTTGATCAGCACCGCCCGTGGTATCACGACTACGTTCTCAGTCTTTTTGCAGTCTGCATTGCCGCACTATCCGTGCAATGGCTTAAGAATCTCATGCCTGCTGAAAATCTATCAATCGTATTCCTAACAGCTGTGATCTTTAGCGCCACAGCGTATGGATTTGCCGCCGCACTTTTTGCATCTCTCATAAGTGTCGGTTTGTTCGATTTCTTTTTTGTGTCACCAACCTTTTCTTTCTCGTTTAGTTCTCCCGACAATGTCCTTCTCGTCATTCTCTTTGTCCTGATGTCGGGTATTACCAGCAACCTAGCTGGTAGACTGCGCGACCAGGCCGAAGCCGCGCAGCAACGAGAAGGTGAAGCCCGGGCTCTCTTCCAACTCACTCGCGATGTTGCCACCTCTGATACAGTCGAAGAGACTTACGCCGCTGTCGTGCGGCAAAGCGCTTTACTATTTGACGCTGAAACAATTGTTTTGGTGCCCCACCAGGGCCCTTCAGACTCTGATGCAAGCAAGGCTGCGAGTACGCTGCAACCAGTATACCCGCCGCAATCAGGGCTCAATCAGGACCATATTGAAGCCGCGCGATGGGCTTTTGCTCACAACAACCCCTGCGGCCAGGGTACGGATAATTTTTCAGTGCTCGATACCTTTTTCCGTCCACTTGAAACCGCCAATGGTGTCGTTGGTGTGCTCGCACTTTCGAACTTCAATTCAAATATGCTTGTCGAAGACAAAGCCCGGCGTATGTTTGACTCGGTATGTCGTCTGTCTGCCGTAGCGGTTGAGCGTGCAAGACAATCTCAAGAACTGGAGGATGCTCGGGTGATTTCGCAAACTGAAAGTTTGCGTTCCGCATTGCTCTCATCGATCTCTCACGATTTTGGCACGCCCTTGGCTTCGGTAATAGGGTCGACTTCTAGCCTGTTGACCTATGGCGACCGATATACACCAGAGGTGACGCATGAATTGCTCACAACGGTCTTGGAAGAAGCAGAGCGACTCAACAAGTTTGTTAGCAATCTTATGCAAATGACACGCGTCGAGTCAGGCGCCCTTATACCACGACTTCAATTGACGGATGTTGATGATCTCATAGGAACCACATTGGATGGCGCCCAGCGGCGGTTAGAAAAACATGATTTATACGTTGAAGTCGCCGAACGCCTTCCGCTCATCAATATAGATTTCGTGTTGATGGAGACTGTCTTAATGAATCTCCTCGAAAACGCTTGCAAGTATTCTCCCCCCGAGACTTCAATCTCTATTATGGCCTATGAGAAAGAAGAGCATGTCGTCATTGACGTGAAGGATAATGGACAAGGCATTCCCAGCGAAGATCTAGGCGCGATTTTCGATAAGTTCTTCCGCGTTAAAGCAAGAGACCGAAAGATTGCTGGGACTGGTCTTGGGCTCGCCATATGCAAGGGCATCCTCGAGGGCCATAACGGTTCAATCGAAGCCTTAAGTGATGGCCCAGGCCGCGGCACTACCATGCGTATTCAGCTACCAGCGGACGTATCAGACATTGCGGAGTCAGCGTAAATCATGACCGCGACCAAAGATCATAGTGGGCCTGGCGCCAAGATACTGATTGTCGATGACGAACCGCAAATACGTCGGTTTTTGCGAGCCAGCCTCTCGGCCCATGACTATCAAGTTGTTGAAGCCGAGGACGGTAAGAGCGCTGTCAAGAGCTGTACTGTCGAACTGCCGGATTTGGTCGTTCTCGATCTTGGATTACCAGATGTCGACGGGCTAGATGTTATTTCTCAGATTCGTGAATGGTCCCAAGTACCTATTGTCGTTCTATCGATACGCTCAGACGAGAGCGATAAAGTCGACGCTCTTGATCGTGGCGCCAATGACTTTGTTACCAAACCGTTCGGAATGGCGGAGTTGATGGAAAGAATGCGCGCCATACTTCGTCATTCAGGAAATGTCGAACAAGGCGGTGATCCAGTCATCAAAGCAGGTCGCGTAGAAATTGACTTGAGTAAACGCCTCGTATCAGTGAATGGAAGCCCTATTCGTCTGTCGCGAAAAGAATACGATCTAATGCGTATCCTGGTTTCTAACCCCGATAGAGTTGTTTCACACCAGCAAATACTCACAGAAGTATGGGGACCGGGCTACGTCGAGGAAACACAGTACTTGCGCGTTTACATTGGCCATTTGAGGCAAAAACTTGAAGACGATGCCGCCGAACCGAAACTATTTCTGACTGAACCAGGCGTCGGTTACAAATTTCAGACAGACACGCCCTGAATAAGAAAAAAGAAACTCCCCGCAAGGACGGGCCTTGCGGGGAGAAGGTTCCACTGGTGGCTGTTGGGGGGGATGGGAGACGCCGAGCCAGTGGGTGTCTAAAAAGTGAGAGTGTGACCTCAGACTGGAACCAGGACAGCATCACCGAGGCCGAGCGCCGTGCGTAAATTGGCGCGACCACGAGACAACCGAGATTTGACTGTACCAACCGGAAGACGCGCAAACTGTGAGGCATCCCGGTGAGATGTTTCTTCAACACCAAGCATAACGACGGCGTCGCGTTCGGCGGTCGACAATTCATCAATAGCCGACATCGTCTCTTTCAAGAAAATGTGGTGCATCTGTGAAGGCCGTTGAACACGGTCGCCGCTGCTATCAATGTGCTTTACGTAACGGCGGGCAACAGCCTCACGGCGTTTTTGGCTGATAAACAGATTACGCATCATCGTAAACAACCACGATTTTAGGTTCGTGCCGTCTTCATAGTATTCCTTCTTCAGCAATGCCCGCTCGACACAATCTTGAACAAGGTCGTATGCGTCATCCTCCGACCGAGTCAGGGAACGCGCGAACCGGGTAAGATCAGGCAACAGCGTCTCGAGCTCTGAATGGAATACGGTCATAGTAGCCTCCGTTTCGGGTTGGTGACACGGAGCTCGCATAAGCCTGGAACGATCCGAGGGGCAAACCAAAACCCCGTGCCTTTTTCCGAGGCTGAGACTCCGTCATAAGGCCGTAAAAGGACTATGTGGATCGACGCCGAATCCCATAAAAAGCGCGTAAGCAACCCTGTGGCATGAATGAGGCATGAGGGCCCGTATTGGGTCTCAAAGATCGCGTACAACGGAGCGTAACACTATGGAATTGTTGAGATTTATGGGGTTCTCAGACGCAATCCAGACTCCGCCGTTTTGTCCGAGAACCAGGGATAAAAATTATATAAAAATGCGAGAGGAGATGGCGGGTCTAGTGCTTTTTTTTCAACGCCCGCCAAACTGGATCGAGCAGCAGACCACTCAGACCAAAGCCGATGAGCACGGCAACGCCCCGCTCAAGAATCGCAACCGTCGACGTCGAAGCCTGCGGATTATCGGCGAGAAGCCCAACAACCACCGCTACAGCAAGCAAGACAAGGCCTGCATACAGGAACGGATTGCGGTGATCTCGGCTATTGAAGATTTCCATACCTTACGAACGCCGGTGTTCCGTTTCGGGTTGCATGATAAAGGCGAAAAAAGGGCAACTTTTTCCGTTACTCGGGTGAGGCCCTACGGAAGCTCTGCCACTGTTTTGTATCACCCCCCACGTACCGTGCCACATCAGGATAAGGGTATAATGGACGAGACATCTCCACATCTTCATTGGCCGGTGGAAGATGGGCCGCCGCAAAACTTCCTGGGTCTTGCTTCAGCTTATAGGCAATAAGCTGCTCCGGAGCTTCACCATTCTCAACCCAAGCCTCTAACGCCGCTAAGGCATCCACTCGGCTCGGCCCCTCTCCGCCGACACAATGGGCAACGCCCGGCAGCATGAATAGCCGATAGAACTCTGATACAGCGCCTTTGCCACCCATGAAGTGTTCGACATCGCTCAAGTAATCCACAATGCCAAGTGGCGGCACGGACTGGTCAGCCCAGCCTTGATAGGAAATCAATTTTCCTCCGCGCGCAACAAAGGCCCGAAGGTCGGGACTCGCAGCATTGTTGAGATGGCGATTGTAGCCCATGCGGGATGGATCTCGATCTAGGTCGAAGTCCTCAGGCATCCAATTCGGGCCAGGGTCTTCGGCAAATGCGACATAGCGAAAGAAGTCTCCGCCGAACAGATAGTAGACTGATGGCTGTGCATTGACGCCGATATAAGCTGGAACCCAATTCAATTCAGATCCCGGCATTGGGACAGCGCGATATAGAGGCGTTCCCGCTGAATCGACAGCGCCTTGATAAATTTTTGCAACGACCTCAGCTTCAACTTTGGTAAGACATTCGCCACTCTCCCTATTGCCACACTGAAGGGATTCCGGATTGAAAGTGCAGTTTCGGGGGTCGTCGATGAGACCATCTTCGAGACCGTCGATACTATCACAGGCTTTAACGACGGCCCTGTGGATTGCGGGAATTTTGTCCGCATTCAAGATTTGTTCACCATCGCCATCGAGATTAGCAAGTGCACTCCAAATCAAGTGGAGACCTCCGCCCGGACTGACACCCGCAGGTGCGGCTGCGATAACGCCATCAAAATCAGCAGGAAAACGCTGCGCAGAAATAAGCCCTTGCCGGCCGCCGGTAGAACACCCACGAAAATAAGATCGTTCGATATCCCGCCCCATCGCGTTTGTAAGAATAGCTTTGGCGGCCTGCGCGGTTGAGTGCGTGGCACGATAGTAAAAGTCGATCTCGCCCTGTGGATTGTTGTAAGCCCACTTGCCGTCGATCGGTGTGCTCTTATGGCCGAGATCGGTTGATACGCAGGCATAACCACGCGCGACCGCATCATCGCACTGGGCAATCATCGCCGTTGTGCCGCAAAAACCACCACACCCCTGCATCAGCAGTTTGCCGTTCCAGATGCTCTGAGGAATGCGCAACTCGAACCCAACTGAGGGCGCGATATACCCTTCGACTTTGCAATAGGTCGGGAGCTTTCCACTGGCGGGTACATCTGCAGCCGAGGTTATCTGTGTCGGCGCGTCCGGTACGCGAGAAAAATCGGCAAACGCTAGGTTGTGGCAAGTAACTGGTTCCGCCCTTGCTGACGATTGAAATAGCTGAGATACCGCTAGGACGATAGCCATAGCGCCAACAATTCGTCTTCCGTATTCGAACATTTCCGCCCTCATATGACCTCGATCAAAGATCATACGCCTCAGGCCGGGGGTATGGGAGTCCGGCCTTCGATCAGGTCTCTAACGAACGTTTCCCGCACGCCCCTTAGGCTCTAGGGTAGAGCAAACAAAGATGGGGCTACGGCCCCCAACTCAAATATCAATGGAGACGCGTGATGAAAGTCTATGAAGTCGGCCCCCAGACAGGCATTGAGTCCCTAAGAGCGGCTGAACGAGACGAGCCGACGGCCAGCCCGGGCCAAGCCGTTATTAAGTTTCATGCCAACTCTCTCAACTATCGAGATTACATGGTGCTGAACGGCACGTATGGCCAAGGCGGCAACGGGAACCTTATTCCTGTCAGCGACGGTGCGGGTGAAGTGGTCGCGGTCGGTGATGATGTCACCTCGGTTGCCGTCGGCGACCGGGTCTGCGTCAGCTTTTTTTCAGCCTGGATGAGTGGGCCCTTCGGGCCACAATACTTTGGCTCTGATCTCGGTGGAGGTGCGGAAGGTACTCTGGCGGAATTCGGCGCGTTTTCGGCTGACGCCCTCGTCAAACTGCCGGACTCGTTTTCATACGCCGAAGGCGCATGTCTACCCTGCGCTGGTGTGACAGCCTGGAACTGCATCCTCGAAGCCGGACGGGCGCAGAAAGGCGATACCGTTTTGCTGCTCGGCACCGGCGGTGTCTCGATCTTCGGGGTTCAAATTGCCAAGGCGAAAGGCTTAACAGCCGTTATTACGTCCTCCAGTGACAAAAAACTCGCGGCAGCAAAGTCCCTGGGGGCGGATCACGGCATCAACTATAAGAAGGCTGACAGTTGGGCCAAGGCCGTCCTTGAAGTCACCGGTGGTGCTGGAGCAAATGTTGTCGTCGAAACAGGTGGCCCCGGCAGCCTGCAGGATTCATTCGAAGCCGCTGCTTTTAATGGCACTATCGGCCTGATCGGCGGCCTCGCCGGTGAAGCTGGTGATGTTCTCAACACTGGCCCCCTTGTCGGCAAGAATCTCAACCTCCGTGGCATTACCGTGGGCAGCAAGAAAATGCTTCAAGACTTGGTCGATACCTTCGCCGCAGAGAGCATCAAGCCGGTGATCGACAAAGAATTCGCCTTCGATGCGGCCGCAGATGCATTTCGGCATATGGAAAGCCAAGCACACTTAGGTAAGATCGTCATCAGTCACGATTAATGCCCGGCAACAAAGGGGCTAGAGGGGAAAACAATGAAAGCGTGGGAAATTGGTGATCAGAAGGGTCTAGGTTCATTGCGGATGGTGGAGCGCGACCCTCCAATTGCGGGACATGGTCAAGCCGTTGTAGCGATTAAAGCCTGCGCTTTAAACCACCGCGACCTTATGGTGATGCGCGGAGGATACGGCGGCCCAAAGCCCGAAACCCGTATTCCCCTGGGCGATGGGGCTGGCGAAGTCATCGCGATCGGCGAAGGTGTAACCAACGTCAGTTTGGGTGACCAAGTCTGCGCCACACATTTCACCGGCTGGATCGACGGTGCTTTTAAACCCTCCTATTTCGGGCATGACCTGGGCAGCACCGCGGATGGTACGCTGGCAGAACAGATTGTCGTTCCTGCGGCCTGCCTGGTCAAAACACCCAAAAATTTCACACCAGAAGAAAGTGCAACCCTTCCAATAACAGGCGCAACGGTGTGGGCCTGCGTTCAAGCTCTTGGCAAAGTCAAAGCTGGTGACACGGTACTAACGCTTGGTACGGGTGGTGTCTCGGTGTTTGCCCTACAGTTCGCCAAGATGAATGGTGCACGCGCAGTTATTACGTCATCGAATGACGAAAAATTGGAGCGCATGAAGGCGCTAGGCGCGGACGTCACGGTCAATTACCGCAGCAATCCTGACTGGGAAAAAGAAGTTCTCGAGCAAACTGGCGGTGTTGATATTGTTGTGGAAACCGTCGGCACCAGCACTCTTGGAAAATCAATGGCAGCATGCGCACCCAATGGGCGGATTGGCTTAATCGGTGCCCTTGGCGGCCAGGGTCAACCCAATATGGGCGGACTGCTACTCAAAAACCTGGTGCTTAAGGGCATCACCTCGGGCAGCAAGACAATGCTTGAAGAGTGTGTCGCCGCAATTGAGGTCAACGGAATCGACCCTGTCATCGACAAGGTATTCTCATTCGAAGATGCCCCTGGGGCCTACGAGTATCTCGACAGCGCTGCACATATCGGCAAGGTCGTGATCAAGCTTTAGAGCCGGTTTCGGTATGGCGTTTGATTGACGCCAGCAAGCGCAGACGAATAAGGCCCGACCACGGGCGGATGATATACCAATAGACTGTGAAGCCACGCAGGGTCTTCTTGTCAGTGCACAGCACACGTGTTTCGGTATCAACACGCACGCGATTATCACCGAGGTCAGTGAGCCAGAACGCCCAAGCCAACTTAATACAACCCGGCTGATTGAATGCTCGAAAGGCTGCGGCGTCAACTGTGGCTTTATCTTTTGGGCTATTGCTACCACCGATAAGACCACGCACCAGATCTGTCGGCGGCGTGCAGATCAATGGCAGAAAATCATCGACCGACATGTTCCGATCCGAGACATTTTTCATCACCAGCTTTGCTGGAATCCGCCACAGCCGCATCAATGTCCGCGCAATGCGTGAGTCACTGAGGTCCATAGCCTCGACGGAGGCAAAGACCTGCTCCGGTGTGCCGAGAACCACGGTGGTGTGGTGTTCCGTAAACTCATACTCGGGAAGCAAGCTATTGAGGGCCTCAGACATAGGGTAACTCTCTGAAATTCTGCGGGTTTTGACGATTTCTCTACACCCACTATGGCAATCAACGCAGCTATGGCAAGATCAGGAAAACGGAGGGCCTTATGAAACCAGAACCACATATCAAACGCGTCGCCAAAGATGACCTACCTGAACACATGCAAAAGTCTTGGGACGGATCCATGGCTCTGCACAAGGATGCGACTTTTGTCGAAACCTTCGGCAATGCCCCCCACATGTACGATTGGTACATGGATGACTTTTACAAAAAGGTCTTCTACTCGGGTCGCATCGAAACCAGTGTGATCGAGCTGGTACGCCTGCGCCTGGCCAACATTCATGGCTGCGCCCACTGTAACCGGGGCGACAAAGTCGCCGCCCGCGAGGCCGGTGTGTCGGAAGAGCAAATTGAAGGGCTGGACGATTACGAGAACGGGCCCTTCACCGAGAAAGAAAAAGCCGCCCTCGCCCTCACCGATGTCATGGTGCTGACGAATCCTATGGGCTCTGTGACGAAGGAAATCCATGAGCGCTGCGCCAAGCATTTCACGGATGGGGAAATGATGGAGATGGGCGTGATCATGGCCGTACTGTGCGGCATGGCAAAAAGTTCATCTTCGCCTTCGACCTGGTTGAAAAAGAGGATTACTGCCCGTTCATTCCGGGTCAGCAAGCCGCAGAATAACCTGCCAAAAATATTTTATGCGATTTTGCTAGGAACGAGCCCATGCACCAGTGGTTTGAGGCATCGAGCCCATACAACTGCGTTCGCGCAAACGACCCCATGCACCGCCGTATTAGCGGATTAACAATATTTCGCGAATGTCTGTAATCAGGAGAACCCCTTGGTTAACGCCTGCCCCGCGTCGGCGAGAGCTTCCCTCGCTACATCAACGGCCCCGGTCATTCCTAGGAAGCCATGGATCATGCCGTCGTAGCATCGATACTCAACGTCAACACCTGCAGCGGATAGCGTATCGGCATAGGCCTTGCCCTCATCCCGCAACGGATCGAAACCCGCGGTCATCACCCATGCCGGTGGCAGGTTGCTGTGATCCTCAGCGAGGATAGGAGACGCACGCGGATCAACCATGTCCGTGCCGTCCCTCAGGTAATTGGTCAACGACCATGCCATCACAGGGCGGGTTAAACGGTATCCGGTGGCAAACGTCGTGTGGGATTCGTGATCCATGGTCATGTCCGTTGCCGGATAGAGGAGTAGTTGAAACACCAAGTCAGGTCCGCCGAGATCGCGCGCTAGCAGGGCGGTAACTGCGGCTAGGTTACCGCCGGCGCTGTCGCCTCCAACCGCAAGGCGTGAGCCATCAGCCCCCACAGTCGCGCTGTTCGACGCTATCCATTGGGTCACGGCCAACGCATCGTCGACGGCAGCTGGGAATTTATGCTCCGGCGCAAGACGGTAATCGACGGAGATCACCATGACTTGGGCCTCGGCACACAAGTAGCGGCATATATGATCGTGGCTATCGAGGTCACCAAACGTCCACCCACCGCCATGAAAAAATAAGCGTGGCTAGGGGAACAGATGAATCAGCCGTTGGCCGGTAGCGGCGCA
>WLXB01000187.1 GCA_012103295.1 Alphaproteobacteria bacterium
GGAGCAACTCCAATAATGATGCTCGTGCCCCAGCCTTTATGGCAGCATTCGAGCGCTTGCCGCATCACGTTTACGTTACCAATACATTCAAAGCTATAGTCCGCACCACCACCGGTCAGGTCAACAAGATAGGGCACCAAATCGCCGTCGACTTCGCTGGGATTTACAAAGTGAGTCATACCGAATTTTCGACCCAGCGCTTCTCGCTCAGGATTAAGGTCCACGCCCACGATTTTATCGGCACCGACCAATCGCGCACCTTGAATCACATTCAGTCCGATGCCGCCGAGTCCAAAGACCACGACATTTGCACCTGGTTCAACTTGCGCCGTATTAATAACAGCGCCAATTCCAGTCGTCACACCACAACCGATATAACAGACCTTGTCGAAAGGCGCGTCTTCTCGAATTTTGGCAAGTGCAATTTCCGGAACGACCGTGTAGTTAGAGAATGTCGACGTGCCCATGTAATGAAACAGGCGATCAGATCCCAATGAAAATCGACTACTCTCATCCGGCATGAGACCGCGTCCTTGCGTTTCACGAATGGCCTGGCAGAGATTGGTTTTGCCAGAGGTACAGTAATCACAGGTGCGGCATTCGGGCGTATATAGCGGTATGACATGATCACCCGGTCGAAGCGATGTGACGCCTTCACCAACCTCCACCACAATGCCAGCGCCTTCATGGCCCAAAATAGCGGGAAACAGTCCCTCGGGATCATCGCCAGACAGAGTGAATGCGTCGGTATGGCAAATACCCGTGGCTTTAATTTCAACCAGAACTTCACCAGCCCTGGGGCCTTCCAACTGTACGGTTTCTATTTGCAGCGGTTTTCCGGCTTCAAAGGCCACAGCGGCTTTCACGTCCATTATTACGTCCCTTTTTTGCGTGTTTCTTGATCCGGGCGGAGTCGCCCTAGATCGCTATCATGCCCAGGCTATGCTGTTATTTCCACCCTAGGAACCTAAGGCTTAGCCTCTACCAACCGACGCCGGACCGCGTTACATTAAAATAGACTGATTCTCTAGAATGTGGGGCTCTCCAAGGGCATGCCAGATATTGAAGCACTTTTTGACGCTATGCTCAGCGCGACTAGCGATGCCGTTATGGTTACCGATCAATCGGGAAAGATTGCCCGGGTCAACGGGTCCTTTGAAAAACTGACCGGATTCAGCAGCGACCAGCTGGCCGGCGAAGATGCTCGCGATCTTTTCAAAGATTTTAATGACGAAGAATTTTGCGACGCTCTATGGGCCGGAGATGGTGACGCGGTACAGCAATTCGATTCTGTGCGTTCAAAACACGCGGACGGTAAGGCGCAACTTCATGGCCTGAGCATGACTCCGATTTTGACTGATGAGGGCAACCCATCTCAATTTCTTGCGGTAATTTTGTCAGACTCTTTTCAAACAGATGCTGAATCCGATAGCGGCACCCGACGTGTTGGCTATGACAGCTTAACCGGGCTTCCGGATCGCAGCTTGTTATCAGATCGTGTTGACCAAGCCATTCTGAACGCGCGCCGAACCGAAAAATCGATCGCACTATTGGTTATGGGCATTGATAAATTTACGTTCATCAACGATGCCCTGGGGTTTTCTGTTGGCGATGCCATGCTCAAGGAAATGAGCGAACGGTTACTCGAAGTCATTCGACAGAGTGATACCGCCGCCAGGCTCGACGGTGACAAGTTCGCCGTCGTAACCCCAATTGCGGCCATTGACGACAGCGTGATTGTCGCCGAGAAAGTGCTCCACGCCACTGAAAAAATATTCAAGATGGGCGATGAGAAAGTGCGCATCACAATGTCCATCGGGATCAGCATCTGGCCTGCAGACGGTGAAGATTTCGACGTGTTACTGAAAGACAGTTTAAGCGCGATGCAGCACGCCAAGGGCCTGGGAGGTAACCAGTATCAGTTCTTTGCGACGGACATGAATACCAAGGCCAAGGCGCGGCTGGACCTCGAAAAACGCATGCGCGTTGCTCTCGAAAAAGAACACTACGTCCTTTACTACCAACCCAAGGTCAGCCCGGGCACAGAAAAGGTCAAAGGCTGTGAAGCGCTTGTGCGCTGGGAAGATCCAGAAAAAGGATTGATTGGGCCCGATCTTTTCATTCCTGTTGCCGAAGAAACAGGCATGATTCAGGACATTGGCAATTGGGTGTTGCGCCGCGCTTGCTTCCAAAACAAAGACTGGCAAGACAAAGGCTACGACCCGGTGCGCAGGGCGGTAAACGTGTCGCCGCACCAATTCCGCTCACCCGACATTTATGATCGCATAGTCAGCGCGCTCAATGACTCGGGATTGCATCCCCGGTGGCTCGAACTTGAAATCACCGAGAGCATGTTGATGGACAACATCGATGAATCGATTGCTAAAATGCAGCAGATGCGTGACCTCGGCTGCGGCCTAGCGATCGACGACTTCGGCACCGGTTACTCGAGCCTGAGTTATCTGGGCCGATTCCCGATCACCACTTTGAAGATCGACCGTGCGTTCGTCCACGATGTTCAAGAGAACGAGAACACCGCTGAAATCGCCCGCGCTATTATTGGTCTCTCGAAAGGTCTCGATCTGGAAATTGTGGCTGAGGGTGCCGAAATCGTCGAGCATGTCGACTTCTTACGGGACAATGGCTGCGATGTTATTCAAGGGTACTTCTACTCCCGCCCCGTCACCGCCCATGAAATGGAAGACATGTTGAGGCAATCAAGCCTCATGCCTGCATAACAACGAAGGCTTCCCGGTGGCCAAGGCTCCTCTGCCCGAAATCAAAGAAGGCGACGCCGTTGGCGAAACGGCTGCGTTATATGATGACATCCGCGCTGTTATCGGCGTCCCGATGGTTAATCTGATCTTCCGCCACATGGCGACGGTTCCCGGGTGCCTGTTGTGGGCCTGGGGCACCGTTCGACCGCCCTATATTAGCGGT
>WLXB01000188.1 GCA_012103295.1 Alphaproteobacteria bacterium
CTGCCTCTGAGGAACGCGCGACGGGAAGGTGCTTTCGATGAGTACATGATGGCTCTCCTATCGCTGAACAAGATATTCGGGGGATGTCATGACCATGAGGATGGCCAGGTGAATGCGTTGAGTGGCGCCGTCTGCACCGCTGTCCTCGTTCACAGACCCCAAAGGAATTCCATCGACGGCCGCAATGATTCCCGCCTTGGTTTCCGGCGTTAAGCTGCCGTAGGTCAGAATTGCGCCGATCCGGTCAACCAATGCCTCCCCATCTTGGGCGACACCTTGCTCGAACGAGTAGTCGGGTATGAAACTGGTCTGCGCGCCTTGAACATCGAGTTGCAGCCCTTCTTCCTCGTTCAGTTCCTGAACGATCAAAGCCGCATCGCTTTGCGCTGAGCCATCGATGAACCAGGTCATGAAATTCGCATAACCGGGTACCGTCGCCGCGTTGACGATCTGCAATTCAGGAACCGTAAGGCCGGCTGCGCCGCTTAGAGTTCCTGGCGCGACATAGCCTGGGCGGTAGAAATTAAACACCGACGAAGAGCCATAGGCCTGCTGACCTAAAGCGGCTGGGCTGTTGGTTTCCCATAGCTGAGGCATAAATTCTGGCGTTACCGCGCTCACGTTGAACGCTCGCGCCCAGTTGGTAAAGCGAACCACCGGTTCGCGGATTTTGCCAAAGGTATCTTCACCACTGAGGGCGGTGGACCGTGCCGCGTCGTCGAACAAGATGGCAGCCAAGGTCGCTTTTAGATCACCTCGGCGCGCATCTCCGACTGAGGCGCCGTTGGGAAGGAGGTAGGTTCCTGCCTCAAAAGCCGTTGCCACCCGCTCGATATATGCTGGGGCCGGATCGCTGGTTACAAACCGTTGGATCAATTGCCGACTGACAAAGGGCGCCACGTTCGGGTGTGCGAAAATAGTATCCAAAGCCAGTCTTATGCTGTCTTCCGCGCCGGTATTTGCGGGAATCGTCGTGCCAAGGAAAGATTTCTCCAAGTCTGAGTGATAGTTAGGGAAAACTGACATGGGCTGGGCGTAAATGACTTCGTAGTTAGAGTCTTCGCCCTGCGTGTCTTCTCCTTCCAAATCTTCAACCCCTTCACAGGCTGCGTCCTCATCGAAATCGAAGCAGCCTGCAGCCAATCCGGTAAACACGCGAGCGAGCCCCGTGATGTCCGCATTCGAATAGGTCTCGATCGAGTCACCGGCCGCGTCGGTCTTGGCGCTACCGTCCATATTCAACTCAACCAGGCCGATGGTGAACAGCTGCATCAGTTCGCGGGCATAATTTTCATCTGGCACACGACCGGTGACGGGATCGCCTTTACGATTACCTAAATAGGTGAGGTAGTAGCCCATGGCTGGGGAGTAGGTGACCGCATCAAGCAGGTCGCGATAATTGCCCAGCGCGTTTTGGGTCAATATGTCCTGATAGTAGCCCATTGCTAGGGGAGTATCGGTGAGAAATTCACCACCGGAATTAGACACCACTAGGATTTGAGATAGGGCGTAGGCCATGCGTTGACGTACTTGGTCAGGGCCACTGATCGCATTTTTCCAAAAGGCTAAGCCAGGAGAGACGGCGCCTAGAAGAGAGAGTTCTTCTTCTTCGACCTCTTCCTCGTCATCACCTTCGCCCTCATTTTCCTCGCCCTCATTTTCCTCGCCGTTTTCTTCGTCTTCGACGTCGCCCTCATCCCCTTCTTCGTCGCCCTCTTCACTGTCTTCATCTTCGGCACCGAAGTCTTCAAAGGCTACGTCGTCTTCATCAAATTCCACTTCCTCGTCTTCGAAACCTTCGTCTTCTCCGTCCTCGATCTCATCCTCTTCGATAACACCACCACCGGACGTCGATGACCCCAGTGCGATATAGGCGGCGATAAGCTCGCTGTTTAGGCTGGCGGGTTTATTGAATTCAGACAAAAGCCAGTCCGAGGGGCTGCTCCCTGCCAATACGATCACTTCGTTAGGGTTGGGGCCAAAGGTGGATTGGGTGAGAAACCGTGCCGTCGAGATCATGGTGTCGAAGGCGTCTTCTGCAGACGGGTTGGCGGCTTGCGCTATCACGCTAGAGCTGGCCCCGACTATCGCGAAACTCACGCATCCGGCAACCAATGTAGCGGCGAAAGTCTTTTTGAAGTGGGTTGGGTTGGGTTTGAGCAGGGATGTTTGGGAAGGATGTAGTGGGGACGGCAAGGCGGACTCCAATCGTCGTCAACAAGCCCCCCCTATATGTGTCTGTGTCCCGTTCGAGATCTTGCAGACCGCGGCAGAGTGAGAGCGACTCACTTAACAACTGGTTAAAATTAAACGCCTTAGTTCAGCCACAGTTGAGCGCGCTTCATTCAGATGTAAAACGTCTAACCGTTCGCCTCGGTTGCGGGTATCCCGTCAATGGTATGTGGTGCCAGGCCAGATATGATGGAATAAGGGACTCTGGGTTGAAAGAGTCTCACGAAGCTGACACCTATCTGACCATCGGTGCGACCGATCGAATGACCCTGCCGTTTCGTAGGCCGGAGGAACAATGCTAAGCAAACTAATACTCTGCAGATTTCTATTCGGTCTGATCGCGCCATTCATCGGGTTGTTTATTGGTCTCCAGATGTCGCCTTGGTTGGCCAATATACTGATGTTCCCATTCATCATCGTTAGTGCGCTTACCGATATTCCTATCGGCATGATGTCGGGCGTGATGCCGAGCCATTCATAGACGAACAGCTTTCCGGTGCGGCCCATGCCCGTCTGGATCTCGTCGAAGATCAGGAGCGCGCCGTGGCGGTCGCACGCCGCGCGCACCGCCTGCCAGTAGCCGGGCGGCGGCACCACCGGCACCGCTCGCATCGGCTCGGCGATCACGGCCGCGACATCGCCTTCGCGCCCCAGCACGTAGTCGACCATC
>WLXB01000060.1 GCA_012103295.1 Alphaproteobacteria bacterium
ACGCCTTTCTGCGCATCAAGGTTCCAACCCCACAGGAATATGCAAACTGCCGACTTCAGGCAGAAGACGTTGTTCATACTTTGCGACGAGCACTGTACCCAATACGTCTGGCAGGCACTATGACCGGTGACTCGCTTGTCGTTGGTGGTGTTGGCAAACGTACAGCCCTCGCTCCCATAGAATGCGTAGACGTCCTTTATCTCCTGCCCACGAAGCTGCGGATTAGCCGCACAGCTGACGCGCTGAAAGTGGTCCATGCGGGGCTGGCAGACCAATATGAAGCGGAGGTGATCTCGGCCGCGGACCTAGGCGTTACAATCGCAGTGGGTGATCGCCGCATCCGTATTATTCCAGCATTGGAGCACGGAACCGGATTTAAAATCCCGGGCCCAACTACTCTAGACCGGGCATCTGGTTGGCGCATAACGAACCCCGTATCAGAGGCAGCAACCCTTCGACTTAGTGATAGCCTCAATACGGGTTGGACACGGCGATTGCTGACCATTCTTAAATCATGGCGTGACAACACCGATACTTCAGTCGACTCTTTAACTCTTGAGATCTTGGTCCAAGAGTTTTGTGCAACCCAAAAACGCCAGGCCACACTTCCAGAGGCCTTTAAGGCGTTTGTTGCCTGGGCACGGTCCAAACCTACCGGGCGTATTACCGCGCCGGGGGCTGCAACGAGCCTAGAACTCGACCAGTCGTGGCATGGCAGTGCCAAAGCCGCCTATTGGCGGATAACGTTGGCTGAACAAACAGCATCGACTGACCGTCTTAAGGCCGCGTTGGAATGGCGCCACTTACTTGGTATGGCGTTTCCGGTGCCGGAAGAGGACGATAAATCAACTCCACCAATTTTGGTGGCATGTGCATAGCGCACAAACAATGAACGGCTAATTCTAGAACTGTACAGTCCGCATAAACTCAGAATTTTGGCACAAACCCAAGAACAAACCTCCTGTTCCAGCATCTATATACGTAAGGCCGGTTCTACCACGCGCCTTTGGCTTGTAACTCTGTAGAATAAAAACAGCGTTGACGACCCTTCGCATTTCCTCGCCTTCGAACTGCCTCGTATATATTAGGTTGCCTCTGCGCGGAAGGCGGCCTGCACATGTGTGGGCATTGGGTCGATCAATCTTATAAACAACTGGCAACCCCCAATCGTTGAGCGTTTCTTCTTGATCAATACCCAAAGTACGCCATGGAACGTAACCCTCTAATTCATTGCGACCGCAGGAGAATGCAGCTTGACCATCTCCCGTTAGATCTGGGCATGGCAACAAAGGCGTCCCATTCTCCTCCATAACACCGGACATAGCGTGAGCAAGCACAGCAGCTTTTATAAAAGCAAACTGATCTGCCATATCCGCGCGTCGCTCCTCGACGTTTAAGCCAACCCAATAAGTCGTGAGGCCGAATAAAGCGCTTGCGAGAAAAGATCCCAACAGCAGCGCGCGCACGTTCTCTCTCCGTGTGCGATGTCTTTTCGCATGGGTGCGCATCCACCGTTGAAGCTGCGGCATCGCAATTCCACGGGTGCGTAAAGGTCCGAAGTCAGACATGATGCTCTTTTAGCGCGAATGTATTGCTAAGTGGTTGAAAAATTACGGCTTTGTTTCTGGTCAAAACCACTTATCGCGTTTCGGATATAACGCGAATGGCCTACACATCCCGAAAACCTGACTGTACTCAATATAGAAAACGGCTTCTCACTGTACCTTCGATCGCGGCTAACTCTCGGCGTATGCCCATTCCAACATCCAAATCGCCGATAACATCTGTGACCACATATCCGATCTCACCATCGGCGCGAAGGTATTGCCCTGTTATGTTAATATCCCGGCTAGAAAAGACACCGTTAATCTTAGACAAGACACCCGGGATATCCCGATGAATGTGCATAAAACGAACGGCATTCTGCTGCGGAGGTAGCGCAACCTCTACAAAATTTACCGCACCCAACGTTGACCCATTGTCTGAATATTTGACCAATTTGTCAGCAACCTCCGTCCCGATATTGGCCTGTGCCTCCATGGTACTGCCACCAATATGAGGTGTTAAGATCACGTTCTTTAACCCCCTCAGAGGACTCTCAAATATTTCATCCGGTGACGCTGGCTCTTTGGGAAACACGTCGACCGCTGCACCGGCTAAGTGACCGTCGGACAAACACTCTGCAAGAGCTTCAATATCGACGACGTTCCCGCGAGAGGCGTTGATTAGATGTGCCCCCTTTCTCATGTTGCGGAGACACGCCTTGTCGATCATTCCGGCCGTCATCTCTGTTGACGGTACGTGAAGTGAAACCACATCTGAGTTGTTAAGCAATTCACCAAGGTCTCTCACAGCGGTCGCATTACCGAGCGCCAACTTCTCTACAATATCGTAAAACATGACGCGCATACCCAGCGCTTCAGCCATGACAGAAAGCTGGGTGCCAATATGGCCGTACCCCACAATGCCAAGAGTTTTGCCTCTAATTTCGTAAGATCCAGCAGCAGATTTCATCCACCCGCCCTCATGGGTGATCCATGATTTTTCGGGGATTCCGCGCAGCAACATAATAGCTTGCGCCAGAACCAACTCGGCGACGGAGCGAGTATTGGAGTAAGGCGCATTGAATACTGGAATACCGAGCATCTTCGCAGCGTTGGTTTCAACTTGGTTAGTCCCGATACAGAAACATCCGATGACCATCAGTTTGTCAGCAACGTCGAGCACCTCTTTGGTAATTTGGGTCCGCGAGCGAATTCCGATCATATGAGCATCAGCGATACGAGCTTTAAGTTCGGTTTCGTCTAGTGCTTCGCCCACTTGCTCAATCTGGCCATATCCTTGCCGTTTGAACAAATCCACGGCATTCGAGTGGACGTTTTCCAATAGCAGAACTTTTATCTTGTCCTTCGGAAGGGAAAGCTTGCTCATAACGATATTGCCCTGGATTACGGGGGTTGCAGACGCCGCTTATTGTCTGAATTAGCCGCAGCGTCCTATTGAATTTGCTCTAACGGTTCGGGAGTGGCATGAATACTGCACAATTCCTACCTACAGACGTTGAGGTAGCACATTTCAATTCAAGCTTGGAGCCCCCTTACGCGATGACACAGACATGCAAGTTTGGCATAGCCGGATTGGCGGCGAAGGATCAGCGCATATGACAGGAAAGATTGAAACACGGCTCAATGCGTTGGGTCTAGAATTACCAGAAGCTTCGGCCCCAGTAGCAAACTACGTTCCCTTCGCAATCGCTGGCTCTTTGGTGTTCATATCAGGCCAGTTGCCCCTAAAAGACGGAAAACTGCTTTTTACGGGCAAAGTTGGAGAGGCAACCACAATAGATGAGGCAGTCCTCGCCGCTCAACAAAGCGCGCTCAACATCATCGCACAGGTAAAAGCGGCCTGTAATGGCGACCTCGACCGGGTCAAACGCGTCGTTAAGCTCGGTGGTTTCGTTGCTGCAGGGGCGGAATTTGCGGTCCATCCAAAAATCATAAATGGTGCATCCGACCTTATGGTTGAGGTTTTCGGTGATGCAGGCCGCCATGCCCGCGCAGCAGTTGGCTGCCCATCTTTGCCGCTGGACGCACCGGTAGAAGTTGAAGCCATTATTGAGATTGCTTAGGGGCTCCCTTCCAACGCCATGGCCAAAGACGTGCCCGAATCTAGCCCCCCTGATCTGGGGTCGATCTCTGTACGTGTCGTGCCATCGATCCACGAGATCGATGGCGCACAATGGGATACTTGCGCACGGCAATCGTCGCCTGACTTTAATCCCTTTGTCCGTCATGCCTTTTATAGTGCGCTCGAGGATTCAGGTTCAGTAACGAGCGATAGTGGTTGGCAACCACAACATGTCGCCATCGAGACGTCAGAGGGCACCCTACTCGCCTGCGCCGCAATGTATCTGAAAGACCACTCATACGGCGAATATGTCTTCGACTGGGGATGGGCCAATGCCTATGAACGGGCCGGTGGACATTATTATCCAAAACTCCAGTGCGCAGTACCATTTACACCGGTGACTGGCCCTCGTCTCATGACCCGGCCAGATACAATGAATTTCGATATCGTAGATCTCAAGCGTATGCTCTTGGCGGGTATGATCGAGGTTGCCGACCGGCAGGAAGTATCTTCACTCCACGTCACTTTCCCTGGTGAAGACGATTTCAGCGTGATGGCAGATTCAGGTTTGCTTCAGCGATACGGGCAGCAGTTCCATTGGAAGAACGATGCCTATGAGAGATTTGATGACTTTCTCGATGCCCTGTCCTCCCGGAAACGAAAAAATATCCGCAAGGAGCGCGAGAAGGCGAACGCGAATGGCGTAACGATCTACACCGTTAGAGGCAGTGATATTACGGCAAGGCATTGGGACGCCTTTTATCGATTTTATCGTCTCACGTCTGACCGCAAATGGGGCCAAGCATACATGACGCGGTCATTCTTCGACTTCCTATCTGAACGCATGGGGGATCAAGTCATCCTCATAATGGGTGAAGAAGATGGCGAAATCGTTTGCGGTGCACTCAACCTATTGGGTGGCGACACGCTATATGGGCGCAATTGGGGGACAATTGTTCATTATCCCATGCCGCATTTTGAGGTCTGTTACTATCGCGCTATCGATTACGCGATCGAGCATAGTTTGAAATGGGTTGAAGCCGGCGCTCAGGGCCCACACAAACTGCAGCGCGGATATCTGCCGCGCAAAACTTATTCAGCCCATTGGATTGCAGACGGAGGATTCCGCGCTGCTGTCTCACAATATTTGAGTCAGGAACGACCTGCCGTCGAAGACGATGTTGATACGTTGGCGGAGCTTGGACCTTTCAAGCGGACAGGTCGAAAAGACTCCTAAAGGCCAAGATTGCCGCGGTTGAAGCGCCGATCAGGATCGAGCAATCCCTTAAGATCGGAAAGTAGACGTGACGTCTCAGGCGCAAGAGCATCCTGATAACGATAAAACTTAGCCAACTGCACATGCACCGCGCCCAGATCATGAAAAAAATCACGCAACTCAAAGCGAAGTTTTTGAGCATATTTCCTGGCGCCAAGATTGGCTGGGATGGCGTGAAATTTCTTGGCCTCGTCCTCAGGCAGGTGTCTCAAATGATGCTCACTGACCTCATCCACCCAATAGAAACTTGGCTCACACATGAAATATCCCTGACCATAGTTGGTCATATAGGACTCCCACATACCGTGCTTATCCATCTCCGCGCGACGACTCTCGAAAAACCCCTGTACCGCTGTTGCAACCTCCACCGCTCGACTCAATGGCCATAGTGAATTGGTCGGAACCCACCTCTGTCCATCCTTGCCCAAAAAGCCGCGTACCGAAAATCCCCTAGCTTCCATCGCGCGAGGCATGATGTTGGCAATCTCGCGGCTCCGCTCCAGGCAAATTTTACGTACGATTTCGAGCCCTGCCTCTGCAGCATCCTCCGTTATAGCTTCGACGGTGAGGTGTAGAGACCATTTGACCCCGTCCATGAAATTGGTTCCGGCGGTCGCCATCTTCATCGAGTCCTTGATCCCGGACATCAGAGTTGAACCGGTCGTTGTGACATCACCGAGGGTTTTAATCGCCTCTTTAAAGCCGACCTTTGCAGCATTCTGGCTCTTGAATGGATCAAGGCCGACGCGGCGGGTTACAAAGTCGTAGGGCCCAAGTTCAACCATCGTCCGCGCCATATCCTCATAGGTCTCGAAAGCGAATGACCCATGCGCAGTGACATCGAGTTTTTGACTAATATGGAGCGACACCCCTGTCTTAATGCCGAAAGAGCCCGTATCTCCAAGAAATAGACCTGTCAGATCTGGCCCGTAATCGCGAAAGAATGGTGTATCAGGGCTAACACGCCCCCACGAGCCTGTCCGTACCATCGCACCGTCCGCACGAACAACCTCAAGTCCAAGAACCCCCTTCATCGTAGAAGGCACGTTCTGTGACATAGCTCCGCCAACAGTCGAGTAGATACCTGAGAACGGTGCCGGAAAATCCAGTTTTAACCCGTGCTCCTTCAATGCATCGGCAATACTGATCCAAGTACAACCTGCGTCGACCACAATATATCGATCAATTACATTGATTTCTCGAATACGATTAAGACGACGAAGATCGATAAGCATGCAGCCCGACTCAGCCGGGACATACCCTTTGGTATAAGACATCCCTCCGCCGCGGGTTGAAATGTTGAGATTCAATTCTGCTGCAGTTGTGACTAGGCTCGCGATCTCCTCCGGCGAACCGGGCTGGACTACAACCTCCGCCGTTTCAGACTCATCCCAAAAAAAGATGTCGTTACTATAGATGCGCCGCTCTGCCTCATCCGTTATGACGTACTCGTCTCCGACAATCGATGCCAAACGCGCAGTTGCATCTTCAGTGGGATAAGCCGTGTCTGGCATAGTCGGATAACCTTCGCTATAGTGTTCTAAGACGATATCTCAGTCGTGCCGCCATTTTTATCAATGGCAACATAGGTGAACAGTCCAGCCGTTACCATTAACGGCGATCCGTGTCGCGCACGCCGAACCCAAGTTTCAACATGAATTCCGACAGAGGTCCGGCCGACCCGGTCAATTGTCGTATAACATGTAACTTCGTCCCCGACATGGATCGGTTTATGGAACTTCATACTATCGACCGCGATCGTAACCACCCTCGTGTTCGTGCAACTGGATGCATGAATTGCTCCGGCCATATCCATTTGGCTCAAAACCCAACCGCCAAAAATATGCCCTGCCGGATTGGTGTCCGCTGGCATGCCAACCGTCCGGAGTGACAACTCACCTTGGGGTTCGTTCGGATTTAGGGGATCAGTCATATTTACACCATATCCACAACATATTGTGATTAAACGATAATATTAATACCGTATGCAGTTGTTGCCTGCACCGCTGTGTATATAATGCGCCCATGTCAGACCTTTTCCAACAGACCGGTAAGAAGAAGTCCAAGTACACGGCTAAGGACATCGAAGTCCTGGAAGGCCTCGAACCTGTAAGACGCCGGCCCGGCATGTACATTGGCGGAACCGACGAAAAAGCTCTCCATCACCTTGTCGCTGAAGTCCTCGATAACGCAATGGATGAAGCGGTTGCCGGGCATGCCGGTAGCATTGAAGTCCATCTCGGAAAAAATAACCGGGTCACTGTAAGAGACAATGGCCGGGGCATCCCCGTCGATCCACATCCAAAATTTCCGAAGAAGTCGGCACTCGAAGTAATCATGACCACACTTCACTCCGGCGGAAAATTTTCTGGCCAAGCCTACAAAACATCAGGCGGTCTTCATGGAGTTGGCGTCTCAGTAGTCAACGCTTTATCTGAAGAATTGACCGTCCAAGTCGCCAGAGACAAAGCACACTGGGAACAAACCTTCAGCCGTGGCACAGTTAAATCGAAACTTAAGAAACTTAAAACGACATCGAACCGCCGCGGCACCATCATAACCTTTCGCCCCGACGCAAAAATTTTTGGTAAAGAAGCTTCATTCAGGCCATCAACCATATACAAAATGGCCCGATCCAAAGCTTACCTATTCGAAGGCGTAAAGATTAAATGGTCCTGCGATGAATCACTAATCAATGGCAAAGACGAAACACCTGTCAAAGCGGATTTGCATTTTCCTAAAGGCTTGCAAGACTACTTATCAACAGTAACGAGTGGTCGGGCACTGGTGAGTGAGTCATTTTTCTCCGGGTCTGTTGAAACTGCCGATGAAAGCGGAAGAGTAGATTGGGCAATCTGCTGGCCCGAAGATCAAGACGGATTTCTCAATTCATACTGCAATACTATTCCGACGCCTGAGGGTGGCACACACGAAGCCGGTTTCCGATCTAGTTTGGGGAAAGCGCTGAAGTCCTATGGCGAGATGGCTGGCATTAAGAAGGTAAACACTCTAACCGCCGAAGATGTTGTCGGCGGGGCTTGCGCGATGTTGTCCGTTTTTATCTCTGAACCACAGTTCCAAGGACAGACAAAAGAAAAACTATCCTCGGCTTCCGCTACAAAATTAGTAGAGGGGATTCTTAAGGATCATTTCGAGCATTGGCTCTCTGGTGACCCAGAGATCGCTGGCCAGATTCTAGAACTCGCGATGTCGCGCGCTGACGTCCGACAACGCCGCAAGCAAGAAAAAGACCTAGATCGTAAAAGCGCGACCAAACGGCTCCGCCTCCCCGGCAAGCTATCTGATTGCAGTAGGGCAACAGCAGAGGGCACCGAATTGTTTCTTGTGGAGGGGGATTCCGCCGGTGGATCAGCCAAGCAAGCCAGAAATCGCGAAACTCAAGCAATACTGCCCCTACGTGGCAAGATATTAAACGTCGCTTCTGCGACTCAAGATAAACTTCGAGGCAACCAAGAACTCCAGGATCTTTTCGAAGCTTTAGGCTGTGGGCGTGGTGATAATTTCAATCTGGATAAACTAAGGTATGAAAAAATCGTCATCATGACTGATGCCGATGTCGACGGAGCGCACATTGCCTCGTTGCTCATGACCTTCTTTTTTCGTGAACTTCCCGGCCTTGTTGATGCGGGTCGACTCTATTTAGCCATGCCTCCATTGTATCGATTAAGTCAACGCGGCAAGACATTCTACGCCATGGACGACAAAGACAAAGATCAGATCGTGAATAAGGAATTCGATAGCCGCGGAAAGATAGAAGTTAGCCGGTTCAAAGGTCTCGGAGAAATGCCTCCCGCACAGCTCAAAGAGACAACCATGAACCCTACACGGCGCACGCTACTGCGCGTAACGCTACCGGGCGCATCCAGTTCAGATGGTGAGTCAAAAGCAACCGCAAAATTGGTCGAACAACTTATGGGCAGAAAACCAGAAGCGCGTTTCAAATACATCCAAGACCATGCCGAATTCGTTGGAGAACTCGACATCTAGGAGGCACCCTCCCTCTGGCAATCTTTTCCACGCCAGAGAAACTACCGTGAGGACGGGGCTATGTTAGCCAAAATAACAAAGCGTACTATCTTCGCCATCATTTCATCAGCTATCGGTTTTGCGCCAGCGACCACAAGTGCGCAGGACGAAGAAAAAGCAGTGATGCTTGTTCAGAATTATCGAAATGAGACGATAACGGTGGATTTTTCATACGTCCTATCCGACTACGCGTGGCAGCTCATGGAAAGAGAAATCGGAATTGATGGCGACCTGACGTACAAGTTCCCCACAAATCTGCCTGGATGCAATTACCTTGTAGATTGGGACCTAGACAATGCAAGATTAACCGTTACGAATGACCGCGGTGTTATCTGCACAAAAGACGTCAGCATTTGCGAACGTAAAACGATCACTATCGAGGTCCGCAACAAAGTTTGCTATATGAAAACTCGATAGTTTAGCGACTTACTTTAACCGAGCTTGTCTAGAACTGCCTGCGGATCAGCCAGCGCTTCTGGATAGTACTGCTCCGCCATCTCTCGGTAATCATCAGGCAACCCTTCGACATCGAATGCTTTGCTCCCCAATGCATGAGATGTCGTGTGACCTGGAAGATCACCCATCTGCATCCACGGACGCCAACTGGTTATCCCCGTGTAGCTCAGCGTAGACGATATTGTCGGCAAATCCGGATTGGTCACATCTTCATAGTCACCTTTATAGGTAACCGACTCACTATAAATGACCTTGTCAGCGGTCGGATCCGCCGGAATAACCTTCGCGCTCGACGCCTCGGTGATCCAGACATTGCCGGACTTCACCGTTACCGGCCCAAGCCAACGCTCAAACCGTATTGATCCCATTGGACGCATTGCTGTTTCCGAATCCGTTCGCTCGGCCTCACCGCCCGTCTCAGTTAATTCATGAAATACTGGTCGAATGGTGCTTTTATTAGGGCCAAGCATCAATCTAGGCACTTCGACGGTCTTGCCGGTATAAGGAATCTGGAGAGTATCGAGCACTTTTCCCGTTTCAAGATCCGTATAGAACGCCAACTCGAAGCTGGTTAACTCGATCGATCCGTCTGCAAGAATTTTATGCCGAGCAAAGGTTCCGGTCACCATCCCCATTAAGGGAATAATTTCGGCATCGACAACACCGTAGCGCTGCCCTTTTAGCCAACCCATTGCGATGAGGCCTTCTTCACTCCCGCGCATCCGATGAAGATTGCGCAGCACGCTTACAGGATCAGACGGGTCAAACGTGCCGTTCGCCGCAGAACTAATTTGAGAAAATGGCCCGACACCGAACGTCAAAGATGCAGCTAGACCACCAGACAAGATACTTCGACGACTAGGTTGAACTAACGGCTCAAAACGATTTTTCACGTACTACCTCAACTTACATTAATCATGGAGCGCCAAGAGCGGCACAAACTAACTACAGGAATTATCTTGAAATGCGACAGGGCAAGTCGAAGACGCCGCACCGTTAAAAAAAACCTGTTCAGCATTCGAACTATAATAACAACCTCGAACAATGGCGCATTTGCCCCGTTTGCTAACCGTGTAAACGGACACGGGATACGTACCATCGGCACGCGGCGATATTGATGTACAATGCTGTGCGCCAGGACGCACCGTACCTGCATAAAAAGTTTCCATACCCAGGAATGGTCCGCCGCGCGTATAGGCAACGGTATCTCCACTACGATTTACAATGCACAGCGCCTGCACCTGGGATGCCATCAACACTAATGCCGCAATTAAACCCAATTTCCTGAACATTCCATGCCCCCGGGGAATTAATGATCATTGTTGTTTCGCTTACATACAGCGCTGCCACGCGTTCCATAAAGTCGATTGTATCGCTATCATGCCACCAAAGGCGACAAGAACAAGACTAATGTCGATTTCATCAAAGGTGGACAAATTGAAGACTCTCGCTTACGTCGCCGGCTTCTTGATCTGCTTATGCGTGACACCTTCTATCCCTGCTAAAGCAGCATCCCTTTTGCGGGTTGGCATCGTCGCCTTTCCAGCGAGCGATGGCGATCCCCATCGTTCGGTCAGTGTTTTTACAGCGTACACATGGTCACCAATATTCGAGACGCTGACAACGTTTCGAGAAGATGGAGAATTGGTTGGTGAGTTAGCCACATCATGGGAGCAAATCGAACCGACCTTGTGGCACTTCTCAATTCGTAAGGGAGTTGTCTTTTCAAATGGACGGCCGCTGACCGCACACGATGTTGTCCATTCCCTCGACTATCTAAAAACACCTCACGGGCAAACCACGAGTACCGCGCGTGATTTATCCACCATCGCCAGTGCCTATGCCGTGGACACTCTTACCCTTGCCATCAAAACCGCCAAACCGTCGGCAATTCTGCCAAGAATAATGGCCGCCCTTTATGTCGTAGAGCCTGATCACTGGGACGCATTAGGGCCAGATGGCTTCGCAAGAGACCCCATCGGATCAGGGCCGTTCAAGGTTGATTCCTGGGAACAAGGCCAGGTCTCCTATTTGGCGAACCCAAACTCTTGGCGCGCCCCGAGAATAGACGAGATGCAAATCTTGCATCTACCCGAGGTAACAAGTCGACTACAAGCGTTGATCACTGGCGGAATAGACATTTCTATTGGGATGGGCCCCGATGACATCGCACTTATCGAAGCTGCTGGAGGCTATATGCATCAGCGCAATCCGATTGATGTCATTAGCATCACTTTTGTCGTCGAAGAGGGCAAACCTGTAAACGATGTCCGTGTGCGCCGCGCGCTCAATTACGCCGTCAACAAGGATGCCATCGCTGATGTACTGCTGTCAGGGTACAGCAAGCCAGCAACGCAAGGCGCGGTTGCCGGCTTGTTAGGATACAATCCCAATCTCAAACCATACCCCTATGATCCGGAAAGAGCACGCAGGCTACTTAAAGAAGCGGGGTACGAAGCAGGCTTTGACCTTGATATCGAAGTCATTATCGGATCAAACGCATCTGACAGCGCCATATATCAATTGGTCGCCTCTAACCTAGCTGACGTAGGCGTCACAATGAGAGTTAGTTCAATTCCAACGTCACAAATGGTGAGAATTATCTTACAGGGGAAATGGCGTGGTGATGGATTCAGTCAGGTTTTTGGCGCCTGGCCAACATTTGAGCCGATCCGAACAATTCGTCTCCACTCATGTTTATGGCCAAATCCATGGTTTTGCGACAAGCGAATCATGCCAACGATGAATGCCGCAATGGAAGCGCCCAATTTAGAACGTCGTGCAGAACTCACTCGGGAAATTCTGGCATTTTATCATGACCAAGCGACCGCCATACTTTTACATGAAATTCCCCTGCTCGATGCCATCGGGCCGCGCGTCGTTGGATACTCCCCCAACAAAGGTAAGATCAACTACGAAACACTGACACTAAGAGATTAGCGTCACCCTGGATCAGGGGACACGCGGCACAACTTGATGCCCTTGTTACCGCCCGTAAAGAGGCTCCCCAGCGTGCCCGGCATTTGCTCAAGGCCATCATCTACATCTTCGCAATTTAATAAAAGTCCATCTTCGTACCAATTCCTAAGCCGCCCTTCGGCTTCTTGAAATCGGTGCCGATAGTCAAATATGAAGAAACCCTCCATTCGCGCTCTTTTTCGCACCAGATTCTTGTAGTTACGCGGACCTTGATTGAGATCTTCCCGGTAGTCAGTAGCAATAAAACCACAAATTACGACACGCGCATTGAGCGCAAGACGTCCCAAGACACTATCGAGTATTTCCCCACCAACATTGTCAAAGAAAACGTCCACGCCGCTGGGACAAAGTTCATCTAGCCGCTCACCAACGGACTCGCTCTTGTAGTCGATTGCACAATCGTATCCCAATCCCTCGGTTATCCACTGACACTTCTCCGGCCCGCCGGCGATTCCAATGACGCGGCATCCAGCGATACGAGCGATTTGACCTGCAACAGAGCCAATCCCACCGGCAGCCGCAGAAACAACAACGGTATCACCGGCCTGTAAGCACCCCACATCGAATAAGCCAAAATACGCAGTTGCACCCGCGGCCCCAAGAATGCCCAACGTCATCGTTAACGGAAAAATCGGCGCAACGACTTTTTGTATACTCAAAACATTTGGGTTTTGCAGGGCCGGCGCTTGAATAGAAAAATCCTGCCAACCCGTCGACGAGATCACAATCTCTCCGGTCTGGTAATTCGAATTGCGTGATTCCGTTACAACACCAACACCGCGACCCCGCATGACATCACCGATCGCGATTTTATCGTGCATGCTGAGGCTTTTCGAAATGTACGATCGCTGCGCCGGCGATGTGCCCAATGCGAGCGTTTGCACAACGAATTCCCCAGCATCAGGGGTAGGTATTGGTGATTCGACGAGTTCAAAATGCTCGAAACCGATGTCTTCTGTTGGTTCAGGGTGGCGGGCCAGACGCCATTGACGATTTACACCCATGGTCGATCTTTGCACTCGACGAGCTCTTTTTCATTTTTCATGTAGATAACGCCACGCCTAATCATCATCTTTTGATCATATTCGCCAGCATAGATAAATGCGAGGCGGGCCAGTAGGCACACAGTAGCTCAATTTTTAGGTAGGAAAAATGGTGGACACGACTGGGATTGAACCAGTGACCCCCTCGATGTCAAAGAGAAGTTCTTTCTTTGCTGCAGTTTGATTGAGTTTGCTGTATTCTGATTATGCTCAGAAAATGGCGGTTTTCCAGTACTACTGAGTTTGCTGTATTTTGCTCCAGTTTTATGACCCGTGATTGCTGGGTGATTGCTAGACCAAGTGCGAGGAGGTCGGGTGAAACAGAAACTAACGGATCGATTTGTGAGGGAAGTTAAATCCCGATCATCTGATTCGTTCTTTTGGGATACCGGTACCGGTTCAGTCGTTGGCTTAGGACTGAAGGTCACCAAGTCTGGAAAGAAGAGCTTTATATTCCAGTACAGAGCTGGCGTCGGACGCAAGGCTAAGGTTAGACGCATTGTTCTTTCGGTCCCCTCGTCCTCGTTCAGAGTTAGAGAAGCCAGGGCAGTAATGGGGCGATTGTCACCTTTGACGACTTGATGGGCCTTCGGTCCCGTATCTCAGACGATCTAAGGGATGCCATAGGGACAGCTAATCCTTCGGCCAAGAAGGTTCGCACTCTCTCTGAACTCGAAAAGTCAGTGGATGATGTCATTGATAGACTCACATTTGAGGCCGACCCCGAGCTTGCGCAAAACTATCGCCAGTTTCGGCAAGCGTATAAGACAGAGTACGTCGACCGGTTTAATCGAGGGGCCGCGTTTAAGGTTCGCGCTAGAGACGGTCGAGGTTATTATCAAATACCGGATGAACGAGTAGCAGAGACATTTTGGAAGACACCTGATGGAATCCGCCAATTCAAAAGCACTTTCGGCACTGAGGCGAAGGAGACCGCCGCTCTGGAAAGTATTGCTCTCGATGATCTCCGCCTTGGCACGGTCCGTCATGGCGAAGTAAATCAGACCTTATTGAAAGGATGGAAAAGAAAGCACGAGAAGGCTTTAGCTGAACTCCCTGCCCTACGCCAACAAGTCGATAGCATTGAATCAGCGAACAACGCGATTGCTCAACGCAATGCCGAGCTAACGCGTCGCGAACGCTCGATAGAGCAAAGCCTACTAACCCGAGAGATAAGAGCGTTCGAGCGCGGCAAGCCTGCCGCCGACGTCATTACTGCCGCCGTTAGGGAGCCTCGGAAAATGGCCCAGCTTGCCGGTCGGCTCAGAAAGTCGCCCGGAGCTATAGATGCCTTGCAACGAAACGTATGGGACACGGTTGCTGGAGCAAGCCCAACCGAGATGCGCAAATTCCTTAGGGACAATTCTAAGTCACTACGCCACGTTCTTACGCCCAACCACTTCCGCTATTTGAATACGATTATGGCTGCGGGTGAGATGGCTGGACGTGTTCCCAAGCCAGCTGGACGTGGTTATCAGCCCAATTCAATGCAAGGCGTAGAGAATGCTCTTGGCACGGGTATGAACCAGATAGGGTCTCGTGTCTTCGCAGCTCAGTCTGGCCGCACGTCCTGGCGATATGTATCTCTGGACTTAGCCGGACGCTTCCTAAGGGGGTTCTCTCAACAAGAGTCGGCCCGCCTACTCGAAGAGGCTTTATATAACCCTGATGTCGCTAGAGACCTGGCGAGCGTGTTCTATCAAAAGCGAACTACACCAGAAGTGGCCAAGCGCCTAAATACTTGGCTGTTCACGGTTGGAGAGCGAGATCAGTAACAGCAGGTACAAGCAGCAAGACACAGATAGCTAGTTCCCAGCGTGGGGGCATACGGGATATTTCGTGTACAGCGGCTACTCAAATTAAGCTTGCGAGTCGCTTTTGAAACCAATTTTTAATTCGCCCGTGTCAATCTTGTGGGTAACAAGATTGCTGCTTATATTGACTGATATGGAAGTTTCGCGTTTGCAGAGTGAACATAAAATAGCCACAAATATGGCAACCTTATGTTGAATTTATGCGTTTTATCATTTGAAAAGCCCCTTAAACGCTCATACAGTGTGACGCGTTTTGGGGAGCATTTGTGCCATAATTTTGGCGCAAACGAGGGGGAAGGTAGTTAGTAACGATGGCACACAATGGACTCGCTATGAGGCAAGATGGTAATGGCCATCAAAGCCAAACCAGCACCTCAACTGAACAAGATGAGGCGGCTACAGATAACACTAATGTCATTCGCGAAGACATTTACAGACGTGCGCTAAAAGAAGCTGCAAGGCTTAGGCGCAAGCAAACTGATGTCTCCCAACAACATAGTCGGGTTCCTGAAACTGCATGAGTGACGCCCCTGTTGCGGGCCAGTCATCAACTAACAAGCCTTCCCCAGGCTACAATTCCCACTACGAAGAACTAGTAGACATTGAATCCGACGAGTTTGATCTCGAAGGAATGCTTGCTTACGCCCTCTATAAAGAGCACAAGCGAGACTTCATTCTCAAATTTATAGATAGAGAGGCCCGTAAACCAAAACCGGTTGACCTGAAATACTTTCAGAACCCTATAGAAGGAGAATGCAGAAGATACAAATCTGAAGCAAAGGAACTCTTGGAAGCATTTGGGAAAGTATACTTTCAGGTACAAAAGGATGAGGTCGTAAAATCAGTTGGGAATAAGACGCTAAACGAGGTCAAAGGCGAGCTTTCAAAACACGAGGAGAAAACGAGAGAGTTAGTCAGAAAGAAAACAGGATTTTTTAGAACTGCATTCAGCAGCACCTTGGGCGCAGTATTTTACACTATTGCAATAGCGGTTGTTCTATTTGTCGCCGCTTCGAGGGACATTGATGTTAGCAAAGTCCTACTGGATGTAATTGAAGTGAAAACAAACGGCAACGGAGCTGATGAAGGAGCTCCGACACAGGAACCGAGAGAGCCTGTTCCAGAACCCCTAGTGCAGTGACGTCAGAGAAAGACATCTACCGCTCCGCTAAACTCCTCATCGACCAACACGGAGAGGATGCGACAACTCATGCATCAATGCGGGCTGACGAACTGCTAGAGGCCGGGGATATAGACGGGGAAAGAGTATGGCTGCGCATATTGGATGCGGTTAGGGAATTGCAGAACTTGGAGCCTGCCGGTCGATTACACTAAAATGAACAAACATTCAGCATGTTATAAGTCTCACCTCGAGATGTCTGCTGCACATAGTGACTTACTAAGTCGGCCCGCCCTTGGGTAATCTGAATCCCAAATTGATTGACCAAATCGAACTCTAGGTTGATTTGGAGAGGGCGATCAGCGAATGGAATGAACCAAGTAGCAAACTGTTCCAGCGTCGCAACTTCCAAAGCCAACAATACAGTGTTTGAGGAAAAGAGTTGGCTGCGGTATTGGCCAATCAAGCTCCCACTCCCTCCATCATATATGTTTACATCCACATAATATGGCTCGGATACATCAATCAATCCGAAGAGTGTGGAGGGGTACCCAGAAATTTTTGACGTGTGGACGCTGTGAATGAACTGGTCACTAACCGTTGGTTCGCGACAGGTAGACAGATTACCGAAATAACCGGTAGTAGGTGACCAGATCACGTTCTGCCAATAGAGATAATCACCGGCATCAAACTGGAGAAACATTACGACCTGTGAGCTGGTCGGGGTCCAACCAATGCAATCTTCAAAGTATTCGTTACCGAGTTGTGGGGCTGATTTGCCTGGAACACTTATGAAGCAGCTACCTTCAAGAACGAACTGGTCTGCAAAATCGATTGAGAAAACGGAGACTGTGATTTCATTCGAGAAGCTCTCAGGGTTTATCAGCCTGAGGTAAGTCTGATTCCCGCCTTCTACTGCTGACGTGTTGAAGGGAAATACTGTGGACAAGATTCCGATCGTTGTAGTTACGGAACTGCTCTCGCGAGATGATTCTTCACTACTTTGCCCTTCTTTCTGCCCACCGGGTGATTCAGGAGGAACTTGCTCACTTTGTTTACTCAGTTTGCTTGGAGCTTTCTGAAACACTTGGCTCTCTGTTTCCAGGCCAGGTTCATAGTCAGGGATTTGAAACCCTTGAAAAGGTTCGGTCGCTGTTGATGCCGCGCCGGTCGTCATTAAGAACGCACACGCCAGAGCAGGAAATAACCACACTTTCATTACCGCCCCCTCACCTATTAATTATATTACTAAGGAGTACGGTATATCTCTGGTTATATGGAGTCTATCTATAATAGAATAATATGTGCAGACAACTTATAGTATTTTCTATGGTCCGCGTCAGTTTGCAACTAAAACCGAAATACTTCAGTCCTCGCCCGGGTCCGAAATTGACTCGTTACCAAATACAAACAGCGAAATCATCTGATGCAGCAAAGAGTGTGGTTGAGGGTATTGGACGCAGTTAGGGAACTGCAGAACACGACGGTCCTGTCAATGTAGTCAGTAGCCCACAAAAAGAGCGAACGCTACTTTTGGCAGATGAATACCAGAACTATTAGAGCATACAATCAGCGCGAAGCTAATCTTCGAGACACGATGCCTGCCGATGATATGGCGGCCATCATGTGGCACTACGGCAAAGATTGTGCTGGGGCCATCATGCTGAGCTCGGCCAATGCAGGGTTTTGGTCTAGTACTGACAACCAAGCCTATTGGGATGAAGTGATCAATATTTTGAGTATGGAGGCCATGGCTTAGCCAACTTCGCCCTATACCTGAACCTCGCAAACACTCCCTAGTCTCTTAGAAGACTCGTGACATTACTCATGCCCACCACTGACCCTGTCAGTCCTGACAGGAGAATCATTGATATTCTCGCCCTAGTGTAAGAAATGGGATTATTCGTGTGGGGGCGAGATGCTAGAAAATCTGGCATTTTCAATAGCTGATACTGCTTCTTTGCAGCGATCAAGAGCCTGTAAAACCAGCTACGTCGCAGTGATTGCCTTGTCTTTGGGCGCTTCGAGCTGCGCGAGCACTGTGGACCTAGCTGACAACAACACTACGGTCCAACACCACCTCGGCTATGTCCGGGTAATAAAGCCCCAAAACCCGATTGGAATGGAATCTCTCAAGACATCCACATTCGGTGCGGCGTTCTTCAACGGCGTTCGCCTTGGCTGGTCAGACCAAAACAACATTTTTGTAGAACCTGGAGAATGCAGGGTTCTGATATTCGTCAAGAACACTGAAGAGCTAAACAATGCTGCAGCAATATTAAGTAAGGTAGGGAGTGAAGACTTATGTTTCGAAGAATTTTAACAGCAACAGTCTGTGTGTTCGTGTTATCCGCATGCGCAGAAATGCCGAGGCACTCCAATACTCTATTTTTCGGGACAAATACCCTAATAGGACTTGAGATTGGTCAGGGCGCAACTCAAACACCGGGTATTGATCTTGGGTATAAACGCCAAGAACTCGCGATTGTTCCGCTGCTAGCAAACAAGTTCGAATCCTGCGGTACTAGTGGATGCAAGTTGGTGCCCCAAAATTGCACGGACGCAAGCTGCCAATTCAAAGGTAAATCAGCAACCGATGAGGATACGCTTTCTGTATTGGCTAGTTTTGGCGCAAAGTTTAATGCTGAATCTGGTCAGGCGGCAGCAGCGAGCGGTGGCCTCGCTCAATACTTCGCGACCGGACTAGCGGCCAGAAAACTTGCAGAAGTCGGTGGCTCCAGTTTGGTTGCCCTCGGCCCGGCCGCGACAGCATCAGCTGAGAGCGCTGGCGACCGAGCCGCAGTAGAGGCACAGATAAAAATCTTCGAGGAAGAATACGCCACGGGAATGCCTGTTGTACTAGCGTTCGTCAACGATGGTGATGGCAAAGTGGACCCAGCCAAGGCAACTAAACTTGCTAAAATCGTGGGCCTCACACGCGAAGATCCTTTCGACGTAGATAAAGACAATCCACCAAAATTGAGTGAGTTCGAAAAGACGCTGTCAACCGAATACCTCTTTGCGATGGGTGGTTGGGCTGAAAAATTAACGAAATCGGCAAACGGAGGGAGTGAAGAACAATGACTATCGTTGTGGATGTATTTGAATCAAAGACCAAAGCAACTGCCGCAGTTAAAAGGTACGAGGGCATGGAACGCAAAGCTCAAGCTTTTGGGCCGGACGATAAATTAGTCGTCAATGATTACAGTGAAGGCGGAATGGACGACCTTGGAAGTAAGAAGAAGGAAGGTATTTGGATTGTCGTCGCCACGTGACGCTAACAAATTAATTCTCTGACGGGAGTTTTCAGACCATGAAGGTAATATTCTTTTCTGGCGCAGCGGGCGGCATAATGCCGGTATTGGCCAAGGTTTCAGCGAGCATAATCGTAGTAGGAGCAGGCGCGGGTACTATATGGCCAGATTTTACTGATTTGTTTGTTGCGTTGGCTATTTTTGGATTCATTGGGGGGTTGACCGCCTATTTTCTGAGAGAAGATGAAATAAGTGGACAGAGAAGACAAAAGGCAGAAAGGAACGCGTTCGTCACGGGTATTACTGCCCCCGCAATAATTGCAAGTTTTATTTCAGGATATACCGAGGCCAATGCACCAATCACCGGCGATTCCGAGCAAGCCGCCGATGACAAAAAAGTTATGGGTGCGGTTTCCGATCAAATCGAAACCCACCCAAACCGTCTAGCCAGTCTAATTATCAGCTCTGCCATGGCACAAGTAGACACTGAAGCGGCTTTAACCGAGCCGGATTCACCCGCAGGCGAATTGGCTGAACCAGATAGCCCTGACGACGAAAAGCTTTCCCAAGAGAAACCAGAGCGGATCATCGCGGTCAACTATGTCCTACAGGAACAGGTCAAGGACTACATGGGTCCAGTGAGAGTGTTCTCGTTGAGCAATGAGGGTGAGCAATTCTTAGGGTCTATTTACCCCT
>WLXB01000061.1 GCA_012103295.1 Alphaproteobacteria bacterium
TCCCACCAAGACGACCGGGGCTCAAGTGCGTTTGAACGCGGGGTTCTGCATACCATTGTTGATGCAGGTACAGCTCCTCTGTAGGGTGCCGCACCAATTAATCCGGGGCACCAATGGCGACTGTTATCGTTTTCGGAAATGAGAAGGGTGGAACCGGTAAGTCCACGCTAGCAGTCCATGTCGCTGTGGCTCTTGCGCGCCAAGCGCTCGACGTTACCGTCATAGATGGTGATACGAATCAAGGCAGCGTTACTAAGTATCTAGCGAATAGATCAGCTTTTATCTCTTCGACAAAACAAGCTGCGCTGCCATCTCCAACGCTGGTCGCGCGCGAATGGGAGGCAATGCCGGAGCGTGATCTCGCAGGGCATCTGACGGATTCCTCAGCAGACGTCATTATTGTGGACACGCCTGGTGCGTTTACGCCCCTATCGGTGACGCTGCACTCTTTTGCCGATCTCATTGTAACGCCGTTAAACGACAGTCTTGTTGATTTGGCTGTGCTTGCTGACGTTGATCCGAATTCCGGAGAAGTGCGTAAACCGAGCCACTACGCGGAGCGACTGTGGAAAGCCCGTCAGGCGCGGGCGGCACGTGACGGGGGATCGATTGCCTGGATTGTGCTGCGTAATCGGCTTAGTGCCTTAGATGCCCATAACAAGCGGGTCATGGCAGACATTCTTGATCAGCTAGCGGCGAGAATTGGGTTCGAAGTTGGTCCCGGATTCGGGGAGCGGGTCATATTCCGGGAGCTGTTTCTGCAGGGGCTGACACTGTCTGATTTTGAGGATAAGGAAGCCGGATTAGCCTGGACGGTATCTCATGTCGCAGCGCGACAGGAATTGCGTGACCTTCTCGATCTGCTTTCAAAGAGCCTAAGTGTAGATTTGCCTGCATCGGACTACGAGCCGGGTTAGACTGCAGTATGTGCGCCAAGCCCCTTACACCGGATACCGTTAGCAGCAATATTGCCGCGTTTCTTGACACGGCGGATAAGACACCCGTGCGTTCAGAAAAATCAACAGGTCGCCTCATATTCGCAATGGATGCGACCGCAAGCCGCAGTCCGACATGGGATATGGCGATGAGTATCCAGGCCGACATGTTTTCCGAAGCATCAGCGCTTGGCGGTTTAGAAGTTCAATTGGTGTATTATCGAGGATTAATGGAATGCCGGTCGAGCAGCTGGACACGTGACGCCTCCGAACTCGGACGTCTCATGAGCAAGGTTGATGTTCTTGCTGGTCGCACACAAATAGAGCGGGTTCTGAAACATGCGTTAAAAGAGGCGGGAACCGGAGCGGTCAATGCCCTTGTTTTCATCGGCGATGCGATGGAGGAAAATGTTGACCTTTTGGCCGATGCTGCAGGGCAACTTGGGCTTCGGGGTGTGCCAGTGTTCATGTTTCATGAAGGCGGTGGTGAGCCTGCCGCCTCCGCGTTTAAGCATATCGCAAAGGTCTCTGGCGGTGCCTACTGTCTCTTTGATGCATCGAGTCCTGGCGCGCTCAGGGCATTGTTGCGCGCGGTTGCGGCATTTGCAGCAGGGGGCGCTCGAGCGCTTGAGGACTATGGCCGGAAACATGGCGGCTCTGTCCTTCAAATTTCTGAGCAGATGACAGGCCGGTAGACCATGTTGCCATCCGCCATTCTCGGACTAGGGCTTCTATTCGCAGCAATTTTTCTGATGCGCTGGTATGCAAATGCGGACCCAGCCGTAATTAGGCGAGTCATCAAATGGGCCGTCATAAGTGGGCTTGGACTCGTTGCCTTGTTTCTGGCCTTAACCGGTCGCCTTGCGGCTGCCTTTGGTTTGGTAATGGGCATCGTGGCGTTTGGTTGGCGCTTGTTCAACATGCTCGCGACATTTCAGCAGATGCGAGGAATGTTTGGCAGTATGGGCGGATTTGGTGGCTTCGGCACAGGCGCGCAGGCATCAACCGGGCAGTCATCGCAAGTTGAGGCACACTTCTTACGTATGACGCTGGAGCACGACAGCGGACGCATGGACGGAGAGGTTTTGACTGGTCCGTTTCAAGGTCGAGTCCTATCTGCGATGTCTCTTGAAGACTTGCTGCAGTTCCGGGTAGAGGTTCAGGAGGATTCAGATTCCGTGGGACTACTAGACGCCTATCTTGATCGTTCACATGTTGGGTGGCGGGAAGACTTTAGCGGAGAAGATGAGACTCAGTCCGGACGTGGGAGTGGATCTCAGTCTGGCCCAATGACCCGCACCGAAGCGTACCGTGTTCTAGGGATTGAATCGGATGCAGATCGGAAAGCAATAAAGAATGCTTATCGACAACTGATGAGTAAGGTTCATCCTGATCACGGTGGGTCTGCCTACCTCGCAGCTAAAATAAATGAGGCCAAGGATCTTCTACTCGGCAACTGAGTTTGGATCGAGGATCAGTGTTGCCACACACGGCCACGCGTGGCACAAAGCGAACCGTAACAACCTTCGTTAGGCTGCAGATTTCTGCCGTTTTTAAGAAAAAGTGTCATAGGGGGCACGAGTATGGCCAGGCGAGTGCGAAAGGCGATTTTCCCGGTCGCTGGTCTTGGAACCCGGTTTCTGCCGGCCACAAAAGTCATGGCCAAGGAAATGCTTCCAATCGTCGACAAGCCGCTTATCCAATATGCAGTCGAAGAAGCAGCCGCGGCTGGTATCGAGTATTTTGTATTCGTGACGGGCCGAGGGAAATCCGTGCTGGTCGATCACTTTGATCATGCGCCAGAGCTGGAACAACTGCTGGGTAGCAGAGGCAAGGATCAAGAACTTGAGTCTCTAATCGCTTCGATGCCTGACCCAGGAAAGGTGTTCTCGGTACGCCAGCAAGTACCGCTCGGGCTTGGTCATGCAGTGTGGTGCGCACGCGAGTTCATTGGTGATGAGCCTTTTGCTGTGTTGCTCCCCGATGAGTTGCTGATGTCCGAGCCACCGGGGCTTAAGCAGCTATTGGATGTTCACGCCAATGTCGGCGGTAATTTGGTGGCCGTAACGGAAGTGCCGGCTGAGCACACCAATCGGTACGGAATTCTTGACGTAGAATCCGATGATGGTGCAGTTGCTAAAGCCCGTGGCATGGTGGAGAAGCCCGACCCAGAAAATGCACCGTCTCTGTTGGCGAACATCGGCCGTTACGTTTTAGACCCAGCTGTCTTCAGCTATCTCGACAAGCAATTGACGGGGGCGGGGGGTGAGATTCAGCTCACCGACGCTATTGACGCGACCACAGACACGATACCGTTTCATGGCGTTCGGTTTGAGGGTGAACGATTTGATTGTGGCGATAAGGTCGGCTTTCTCACTGCGAATATTGCATTTGCGCTCAAACGCCCTGACATAGCGGACCGGGTGCGCGCGGCCGTTTCGCAACTTCTGTCATAAAAAATTCTAGACAAGGACCACCGCAGTTATGCGTATTGCAATGATTGGAACCGGCTATGTCGGATTGGTGTCTGGAGCTTGCTTCTCAGAGTTCGGTTTAGATGTAACGTGCATCGACAAAGACGACGATAAGATCACGCGACTTCAAAACGGCGAAATTCCAATTTTTGAGCCCGGTCTCGAGCAATTGGTAAAAACAAATGCGGCCGCTGGACGGCTCACATTTTCAACCGATCTTGTAGGGGCAGTTAATCAGGCGGACGCGGTATTTATCGCTGTTGGCACGCCGAGCCGACGAGGCGATGGTCACGCTGATCTTTCATATGTCTACGCGGCAGCGGAAGAAGTAGCGCAGGCAATCGACCACTATACCGTGATCGTGACAAAATCGACGGTGCCTGTGGGTACAGGGCGTGAAGTGGAGCGGATTATTCGGACGGCACGACCTGATGCAGAGTTTGATGTGGCGTCTAATCCAGAATTCTTGCGCGAGGGGTCGGCAATCAATGATTTTATGAGGCCCGACCGTGTTGTTATTGGTGCCGAAACCGATCGCGCCAAAGACGTTTTGCGCCAGCTCTATCGGGTTTTGTATTTGATCGAAACGCCGATCCTGTTCACCGCAATTGAAACGTCCGAGCTCATCAAATACGCGGCCAATACTTTTCTAGCCACTAAAATTTCCTTCATCAATGAGATCGCTAATCTTTGCGAAAAAGTCGGTGCTGATGTGCATGATGTTGCGAAAGGGATCGGGCTTGATGGCCGCATAGGCAAGAAGTTCCTCCATGCTGGGCCTGGTTACGGCGGGTCATGCTTTCCAAAAGATACGTTAGCTTTAGTTAAGACAGCTCAACAATATGAGTCACCTTTGCGCATTGTGGAAGCGGTCGTTGACGTAAACGAAAAACGCAAATCTTCGATGGTAAGTCGTATCTTTGATGCTTGCGGTGGCTCGGTAAGCGGCAAGACGGTCGCGATACTCGGTTTGACGTTCAAACCTAACACCGATGATATGAGGGATAGTCCATCACTCCCCGTTGTTGCCGCGTTGCTTGAGGCCGGGGCTCGTGTCCAAGCGTATGACCCTGAGGGCATGGAAGAAGCAAAGGCATTAATGCCAGACGTTGTCTATTGTTCGGATGCTTATGCGACGATGGAAGGGGCTGACGTCTTAACTATTGTGACTGAGTGGAACGAGTTCCGCAGCCTTGACCTGGACCGCGTTAAGAAGTCTCTGTCTGCCCCCATAATTGTCGATCTGCGCAACATCTATTCGCCAGCGGATATGAAGCAAGCTGGGTTTGAATACCATTGTGTCGGGCGCCCTTTGGCGACGCGGAGTCCACAATAATGGCGGACGGTCACAGCTTTCATTCCTCTATTCTGCGTGAGTACGACATACGCGGCATTGTCGGTGAAACTTTACATGAAGACGATGCGATAGCACTTGGGCAGGCGTTCGGTTCCTTAGTGATTGAGGGTGGCGGTCGCCGTGTTTGCGTCGGGTACGACGGACGGCAGAGTTCTCCGGGTATGGAAGCGGCTCTGGTCGAAGGGCTTAAATCAACCGGGTTGGACGTAGATCGTATTGGGCTGGGACCAAGCCCAATGCTTTACTATGCGACTGCAGATTGCGGCGCTGACGCTGGGATTATGGTCACAGGGTCACACAACCCACCAACCCACAATGGCTTCAAGATGATGCTTGGCCGTAAGCCGTTCTACGGGGACGCGATCAAGAATCTCGGGGCTCGTGCGGCGTCAGGTGTTTTTGCTACAGGTAATGGAACTGTCGCTGATCGACCGGCGTTTGAGAATTATGTCGCGCGTGTCCTGTCTGACTTTAAGGGCGGCAAAGATCTTTCAGTGGTTTGGGATCCTGGCAATGGAGCAGCGGGAGACGCGGTTACTGCTGCCGTCAAAGGCTTGCCTGGCCGGCATTTGGTCATAAATGGCGAGATTGACGGGACTTTTCCAAACCATCACCCCGACCCAACTATCCCAGAAAATTTGCAGCAGCTTAGGGATGCGGTCGCTGAACAAGGCGCTGATGTTGGTTTTGCTTTTGATGGGGATGGCGACCGGATCGGCATCATCGACGGCAACGGCAGTATTTTGTGGGGTGATCAAATCTTGATCATTCTTGGCGAATCTGTGCTTTCAGAATATCCAGGAGCGCCAATTATCGCCGACGTAAAAGCGAGCCAGGTGCTGTTTGACGAGATTGCGCGAATGGGTGGGCAACCCGTTATGGCCAAGACAGGTCATTCATTGATCAAAGCGAAGATGAACGAATTGAACGCACCTCTGGCTGGAGAAATGAGTGGCCACATTTTTTTCGCGGACCATTACTACGGTTTCGATGATGCGTTGTACGCGGCTGTCCGCTTTCTATCCATTCTATGCCAGATGAAAGAGACTTTGGCCGAGCGGTATGCGCAAATACCAAAGGCCGTGAATACACCGGAGCTTAGGTTCCCATGTCCCGACGACAGAAAATTTGCGGTTATCGAAGAGGTTAAAAAGCGCCTCAGCGAAGCCGGTGCGAATGTGAACGATGTTGACGGTGTACGGGTAAGCGAGGGCGGCGGCTGGTGGCTTCTGAGAGCATCAAACACCCAAGCTGTCTTAGTTGCGCGATGTGAGGCGGATAGCGAAGCGTCACTCGCGGCCCTTAAGCGCTCACTTTCTGATCAGTTGGAAGCGAGTGGCGTGTCGCTGCCGGATTGATTTGGCGCATTTAGCCGGAAGTGTTCATCCGGGTGGCACCGGCAAACTCTGGCGCGACTACGAGGCATTGGTGGGGTGCACGGTCCATCAGTTGGCACGCTTTTCTCGTATCAGCTTCTGTCAGGCCCATAATCTGAGCCCTATAAAGTTGTTTGCCGCTCACCGTAACGGGCTCGATGCGACCGAACGCGGCTGCAAATAGTTTTTTGACGACCACGGCAGCTTCGTTGGCTTTTTGCTGAGCGATGTCACTGATGGAGTAAGCGCCAATCTGAATACCCCAGGCTTCGGCCCGTAATACTTCGGGATCTGGTTTTTCACGGGGCTTTATGGTTATGCCGGCTGGCACCAAGGATCCATCGGCCTCAACCATCATGAGGGGTTTGCGTGCAGGGTAGGGTGGGCGGCCATACTCGGCAGCCTCGACGAACCCCTTGTCCATAAGGGTTGCGAGATGATTGTCTCGCTGGCGTGCTGATTTGCCGCCAAACACGACGCCAATAAGCCGGGTGTCGTCCCGCTTGGCTGAAGCGGCGAGGTTATATCCTGATGCTCTTATGTAACCGGTCTTGAGACCATCGGCACCGGTATAGCTTTTCATAAACTTATTATGACCACGAAAGGTCTTGCCAGCGTAGGTGAATTTCGTTCGCGCGAAATATCCATAGAACTGAGGAAAATCGCTCATTAAATGCTGTGCGAGGACTGCCATGTCTCGAGCAGTTGATAGTTGTCCACGATTGGGTAGACCAGACGCGTTGCGGAAATTGGTGCGCTTCATGCCGAGCGCTTTTGCCTTCTTGGTCATCTGTTTAGCGAAGTTGCGCTCGGTTTTGCCGAGGTGCTCAGCGACGACCACAGCAACGTCGTTAGCGGAGCGAACGACCAGGCCGAGGATGGCATCTTCTGCAGTTATATGACTGCCGGGATCGAGCCACATTTTTGAACTGGGTTGCCGTGAAGCCCGCGCAGAGACTTTCAGCTTCGATTTGAGGGTCATGTCACCCTGCTCAATCGCGTCGAACAGCATGTACAGAGTCATCATCTTTGTTAGGGAGGCGGGGTAATTTCGCGTGTCCGCGTTAATTTCGTGGTAGATGCGGCCTGTTTCGGCATCGATCACAACGGATGCGTACTTGGCTAGAACTGGCCAAGCGAATGAAATCACAAGTAGAAAAGCTGTCCCCGCGATTGAAAGGCCGCGTAGAGATCGGATACTGCGCAAAAGTTGTTCCCTACCGAATTGTCCCCAGAGCCCCAGCTTTGGCGTCCCATTAGACCAGAATCGTATCGCGCGAGACTGAGCGCTGTCCAGTCATCTCTTTGATTCACAAGGTAAAATACGGGTTGTTAACATTCCGTTTACGGAATCAATGCAACGAGTCTGTCCTCTGACAAATTGGAGGCCTAAATATGGCTGTGAGGCAACTCTTTGGCCGTGTGGGCCTTTTTTTGCCCACGCTCCGACACCATATTTGGTAAGATTACTGGCATGGTACCTATAAGGAATATGAATATTCTCGATCGACTAGACCGCGTTCCGGCGATTTACGCTGCCGGTAATGACGACGACAACGATAAAGACGGTGGCGGTGGCGGACCTGATACGGGCGTGGTTATCAAGACCCGCCCGAAGGTCAAAAAGCCGTCGATGTACAAAGTCTTGATGTTAAACGACGATTACACGCCGATGGAGTTCGTGGTGCATGTGTTAGAGCGCGTCTTTAGCAAGAATGGTGACGATGCCACACGTATTATGCTGCACGTTCATCAAAAAGGGGTCGGTGTATGCGGGGTGTATACTTATGAGGTGGCTGAAACCAAGGTGACCCAAACCATGGACTTGGCGCGTAAACATCAACATCCACTGCAATGCGCCCTGGAGAAAGAATAGGGGAGCAACACGTCCGGCTTCGTTAACTAAGCTCAGCAAAAGGTACTTTTTCCGAATGTTGTCACAGAACCTTGAGAAAACACTTCATCACGCCCTGGCCTTAGCGGCGGAACGTGACCACGAGTACGCCACCTTGGAGCACTTGCTGCTGGCTTTGTGCGATGACCAGGATGCGATCTCTGTGATGCGGGCCTGCAACGTGGATTTGGACCAACTCACACAAGTGTTGACGGGGTTCGTTGATGAAGACCTGGAAGAGCTTGTTGCCTCGCATGAAGAGGACCCTAAGCCAACAGCTGGGTTCCAAAGGGTCGTGCAGCGCGCGGCTATTCACGTTCAATCCTCTAATCGGGAGGAGGTAACGGGCGCGAACGTTTTAGTTGCCCTGTTCTCAGAGCGTGAGAGCCATGCGGTTTACTTTCTCCAAACCCAAGATATGACCCGCCTTGATGCGGTCAACTACATCTCGCATGGCATTGCCAAGCGTCCGGGTGAAGCGCGGGCTCGTCCGGTGCATGGCGCTGACGGTGAAGGCGAAACTGGGGATGAGTCGGCTGCGACCGGCAAGGAAGCTTTGTCCGCATATTGCGTCGATCTAAATGCAAAGGCAGCGGATGGTAAAATTGATCCGCTGATCGGCCGCGATCTAGAGATTGAACGAACTATTCAAATCCTTTGCCGGCGGAATAAGAATAACCCTCTTTATGTCGGTGACTCCGGCGTTGGAAAGACGGCGTTGGCTGAGGGTTTGGCCAGGCGCATCGTGAACAAAGAAGTTCCTAAAGTGCTCGAGAACGCTACGATTTATTCCCTTGATATGGGGTCATTGCTAGCTGGCACTCGTTACCGGGGTGACTTTGAAGAACGCCTAAAGGCTGTGGTTGCTGAACTAGAGCAAACGGAAGGCGCAGTCCTTTTCATTGATGAAATTCATACAGTGATTGGCGCCGGTGCGACATCTGGCGGCGCCATGGATGCGTCGAACCTGCTCAAGCCTGCGTTGGCGGCCGGGTCGTTACGTTGCATGGGGTCAACCACCTACAAGGAGTTTCGCAGTCACTTCGAGAAGGACCGCGCATTGGTGCGCCGTTTCCAAAAGATCGACGTTATTGAGCCGAGTGTCGAAGATACGATCAAGATTCTCAAAGGGCTCAAACCGTATTACGAAGAGCACCACCATGTTCGCTATACCGCGGACGCAATACGTACGGCGGTAGAGCTGGCGGCAAAGTACATCAATGACCGGAAGCTGCCCGATAAGGCGATTGATGTGATCGATGAAACAGGTGCAGCCCAGATGCTTCTGCCTGAAAACAAACGGCGCAAAACGATCTCAGTCAAAGAAGTTGAGGCGGTGGTCGCCAAAATGGCACGGATACCGCCTAAGTCAGTCTCGCGGGATGATAAGAAAGCGCTGCAAAACCTCGAGCGCGATCTCAAGCGGATGGTGTTTGGTCAGGATGACGCTATCGGTGCGCTGTCAGGCGCGATCAAGCTCTCTCGTGCGGGGCTGCGCGAGCCTGAGAAACCCATCGGGAGCTACCTTTTCTCCGGCCCTACAGGTGTCGGTAAAACGGAAGTCGCTCGCCAGTTGGCAGCCAGCCTTGGCATCGAGCTGCATCGGTTCGATATGTCCGAATATATGGAACGTCACTCGGTTTCACGCTTGATTGGCGCGCCGCCTGGCTATGTCGGTTTTGATCAAGGTGGATTATTGACGGATGCGGTAGACCAGCATCCGCACAGCGTTTTGTTGCTTGATGAAATTGAAAAAGCCCATCCCGATCTCTTCAACATTCTGTTGCAGGTTATGGATCACGGCAAGCTGACGGACCACAACGGTAAGAGTATCGATTTCCGTAATACGATCCTCATCATGACCACCAATGCTGGCGCAACCGAGCTCGCCAAGAACGCTATCGGGTTTGAGCGCGAAAGCCGGGAAGGCGAGGACAAAGAGGCGATTGAGCGGATGTTTACGCCTGAGTTCCGCAATCGCTTGGATGCGACGATTCCCTTTGCTGCGTTACTTCCGGAAGTTGTTGGTAAGGTTGTCGAGAAGTTCATCATGCAGTTGGAAGCGCAACTGTCCGACCGGAACGTTTCCATTGAGTTGTCACCCTCCGCCCGCGATTACCTTGCGAAAAAAGGGTATGACAAAACGATGGGCGCTCGCCCGCTTGGTCGCCTGATTCAAAACGAAATCAAGAAGCCGCTGGCAGAAGAGCTACTGTTCGGAAAGCTTGTGTCTGGCGGATTGGTCAAAGTTGGATTGAAGGATCGCAAGCTGACCTTTGATCACGAAGCCGCGGTCAAACCCGAACCACCAAAACGCAAAAAGAAAAAGAAACCATCGGGCGGTTCATCGAAAATTCCCGCAACCGTGAAGTAGGACGGAATAACGGACAAAGAAAAACCCCCGACCGCGAGGCCGGGGGTTTTGTTTGTGCCGCTTAGCTTGTCGGTGGTTCAGGCTCGTTATTCTCCATGTAGACCGAGAAACTAGAGTCGTTGGGTTTGCCCCAGTCACTCGCTGGGGGCGCTTCCAGAAATTCCGGGTAGTTCTTTTCCATATAGACCCGTAAGTCTGTCGGAAGGTTTTCGACCGGACTATTCTTGTTCATAAACGAGCGGTAAACGATGTGACCTTCTCGTTGCCCCATTAGCATCCACGGCAACCATGGGCCGATCCGCACCCAAGTGCCAACGTAATCCGCGCTTAAGCTATCAGGGTCAGCCAGCTCTGACAAAGTAGTCATGCGGTTGAACATTTCCGATGTTTTGTTGATCGGTCCCGCACTTTCCCGTGGCCACTCTTCCGGCGTCATGGGGTTGGGGAACGCCGCATGCAGTTCAAGTAGGCTGAAGGCCTTATCGCCTTGAATGGTCCATGGTGGCTTGAAGGGAAACTCAACGATGGTGCCGTCGAAATCTTGTTTGCGGATTGGCGCGACTTCGCCCATCACCTTGAGATTTTGGATCGGCCATACTTTAACCCGTTCTTCCGTGTAGGGGTTCACCCAGTCTTCTAAGTACTCTCCCGTCTTGAGGTCTTTGTAGACGGCGAACTCACGATTAAACGCCCGATAGACATTGTTGCCTTGGGGCTCGAAACGATTAACCCCTATGCCTTCAACACCGACAAGCGGCACCATTTTCTCGACACCAATGTTGGCGTAGAGCGTGCCGCCAAACCACCCGCACGTCTCAACAGTTGGGTCTAGGTTGCCGGTGAGCTTGATATAGGCCCGGAGATTTTCGGACGGATCTTCAAAATTGATAGCGTCGTGACCGTCGGCTTTGGCCTCGCCACTCAGACCAGGCATAGCCATAGCGCCTAAACCGGCACCAAGCCCAGCTGCGGATTGCAGAAACTGGCGCCGACCGACAAGGTTCTCGATAAGGGATGTGTGAAGCATGGGGTAAGTCTCCTCTAAAGCCCGGCAACATCTATTCATGTAGCATTAGGCTATATCGGATCGGTCTGGAAAACCGACCTCTCTTGCTCCTGCCACCGCCCTGCGCACAAAGAAAAACCCCCGACCGTGAGGCCGGGGGTTTCTTTTTGAGTCTTCGAACCGTCTTAGGCTGAATAATACATGTCAAATTCAACAGGGTGTGGCGTTAACATCAAACGCTGCACTTCTTCGCGCTTAAGGTCGATGTAGCCATCAATCATATCATTGGAGAAGGCATCGCCCTTTACGAGGAACTCACGATCCGCGTCGAGTGCGTCGAGTGCTTCTCCAAGGGAGGCGCAAACCGTTGGAATACCTTCTAGTTCTTCCGGTGGCAGATCATACAGATCCTTATCCATCGGATCACCCGGGTGAATTTTGTTTTCAATCCCGTCGATGCCGGCCATCAGCATGGCAGAGTAGGTTAGATACGGGTTGCCAGCCGGGTCAGGGAAGCGGACTTCAACCCGTTTACCGTTCGGGCTCGCCACGTGCGGGATACGGCAAGAAGCTGACCGGTTCCGCGCTGAGTATGCGAGGAGCACAGGCGCCTCAAATCCCGGAACCAACCGTTTGTAGCTGTTGGTTGTGGAATTAGAGAAGGCATTGATGGCTTTGGCGTGCTTGATGATACCGCCGATATAGTACAGAGCGGTTTCTGAAAGGTCAGCATAGCCCGAGCCAGCGAAGATGTTTTTGCCATCTTTCCAGAGCGACTGATGCACGTGCATGCCTGAGCCGTTGTCGTTGAAAACGGGCTTCGGCATGAAGGTCGCTGTTTTCCCATAGGCGTGGGCGACCATGTGTACGACGAACTTATAGATTTGCATGTTATCGCCTGAAGCAACCAACTCGCCAAACTTTAGCCCTAGCTCATGTTGAGATGGTGCCACTTCGTGATGGTGCTTTTCCATCTCGAGGCCCATCTCGTCCATCACAGAAACCATCTCCGCGCGCAGATCCGTACCGCTGTCGACAGGAGGAACGGGGAAGTAGCCGCCCTTATCTTTCGGCCGGTGGGCGTAGTTGCCTTCATCGTAACCGCGCCAGCTATTGTAGGGGCCTTCTTCGCCGTCAATCTGGTAGCCCATCATGTTTTGTTCGGTAGAGAAGCGAACATCGTCAAAAACGAAGAACTCAGCTTCCGGACCAAAGTAAGCGGTATCGGCGATACCACAGGATTGCATATAGGCCAGTGCGCCCTTCGCAACTGAACGAGGGCAACGGTTATATGGCTGACCCGTGGATGGTTCTACGACATCGCAGAACAGAATGAGTTGGGATTGAGCTGTGAACGGATCCATTGTTGCCGTGGACAAATCGGGCATCAATGTCATGTCTGATTCGTTAATGCTTTTCCAACCTTGAATGGAAGACCCATCAAACATGATTCCTTCTTCCAGCATTTCTTCGTCTACGGTGCAGACATGCTGCGCTGTGTGCTGCCATTTTCCGGCAGGGTTAGTGAATCGGAAGTCGACGTACTTAACATCGTTCTCCTCGATCATCTTCAGTACCGTTTTTGCGTCCGACATATCTTATCCCATCCTTGCAAGATTAGTTTTAGACCGTTTGTATCGCCACAGAGCCAGCGCTTATACCGCCTCAGTGCCGCGTTCGCCTGTGCGGATGCGTATCGCATCCTCTATTGAATAAACAAATATTTTGCCGTCCCCGATGCGCCCAGTATGAGCCGCCTGTTGAATGGCTTCAATCGCACGATCAACGAGGCCGTCATCCAGCACCAGCTCGATTTTCACTTTTGGAAGAAAATCGACGACGTATTCGGCACCGCGGTAAAGCTCTGTGTGGCCCTTCTGACGGCCAAAACCCTTAGCTTCCGTCACGGTAATGCCTTGTAGCCCAACGTCATGTAAGGCTTCTTTCACTTCATCAAGCTTGAACGGCTTAATGATGGCCTCGATTTTTTTCATGCCCATAATGTCTGTGCTCGTGTCCTGGCGCCTTGGATCGACCAATTTTCTGGTATCTGGAGGCCTGTGTGGCTGCGTGATATTAGTACTCTCTTTTCAAAATCTGTGCCAATCATCTGGCGCACTATAATATCTATACAAATCAATTAATTACGGTATTTTCAGCACGTCGCTGATCTCAGAAACGGTGCTTACATCCACGGCATATTGCCCATTTATTAGGCATAGTGTTTGTCAGGCCGAATCTGAAGACGCGGCTCACCCGGCTCGTGTTCTTGACTGCCTTTTTATTTGGGTTTAGACGACGCGCCGGTATGGCGGGTGTAGCTCAGTTGGTTAGAGCGCCTGATTGTGGTTCAGGAGGTCGTGGGTTCGATCCCCATCACTCGCCCCAATCCTGTCAACATTGGCCTGATTCGTTCGCGTTTTCTTCTATTTTGGATAGGCTAAGACCTATCACTTGCCATGTTACTTTATGGCTTAATCTGACCGACATGACGTGACGGGTGGCGCAATCACACGCCAAACACTAAAATCTCTATATGCGCACACTAGAGGTTTCATTCCCCGCCGATCTAAAATCGCCAGACTCAACAACCTTTTTGTCGGACCGTAACTTGCACGCGTACCAGGTTATGGTTTGGATGTTGGGCACGATGCCGGCTGAAATTAAAGAAAAATTCAGCGAAGAAGTTGGCTTCATTCACGATAAGGGCTCTGGTTCAAAAAGCTCACAACATATCCACGCCCTTCATCGGCGCCTCAAAGAGGTCGAAGACTTTGTCACATCAGGCGGCAAGTTAATCGTAATTGCCGACAAGGTGCCTTTTTATAGTTATCAGCGCACTGATGTTCGAGGGGTGACGGTACTCAACACTGTGGAGTTTTACCTTACCCAAACCTTTCTTCTGGAGGGAATAGCGCCCCAAAAGATGAGTGGCAATGAGGTCGAATACATTGGAAAACCAGAATTCAAAACTTTAGCCGATTCGTTGGTGACCGGTAGTAAATACGGTCTTGTGTTTGAGAGTTCGGGTCAAAACATGACGCCTTTCTTGCGCTGCAAGGGTAGTGGCAAGACTGTTGGATTTTATAAGACCAACAGTAATGGTGGGGTGATTCTCTGGGCACCTAACTTTCCGGCTAAAGTGTCGGTCCAAAATTCGGGAGACCCTGTTGCCACGTTGCTTGGCCGCCTAGATACGCGTTTACCATACATCAAGTTGTTCACCGATATTGCAGTGGCCGCGGGAAGTGAGGCTGACCAAGCATTTAGTATTCCAGCCTGGGTGACAGAAATGCGAACCCAGAATCAAATTGAAGCGGACCAAATAAACAGTGACTTGAGAACAAAGATTCTCGAGTTGAGTCAACAGGTTGAAGAGCAGGAGTCCATCGTAAGAGAAGATGATGAACTGAAACTTCTATTGGCCAGTGACGACATAGTGCTTCATAGAATCGTTGCTCGTGCATTGTCTGACTTAGGAATAGAAGTAGTTGATGGTCCCCCAAAGCGGGCTGATTTGATCGCGAGTTTTGGATGCGGTAGGTGGGCTACCATTGAAGTTAAGGGGTCGTCGGGCTCATCAAAGGAGAAAGACGTACGACAAGTCATAACTTATGCAGAAGAGGTTATGATTGCGATTGAAACTGAGGCGGGAGAAAGGTCGCCTGAACAGGGCCAATACATAAAATCGCTCAAAGAAATAGGTTTCGAAGTCGACAGTGAGCAAACAGCGCTATCAGACGCTAAGCCGATCATCGTATTCTCTGCTTACAACACAACGCCATTGTCAGATAGATTAGAGAATGATCTGCCAGACAACGTAATTTCCAAAGCGAAAGAGAAGAATGTTTCCATGGTGGCTGGGCATCAGCTCTTAGCTATGGCGTTAGACGTGCGCGAGAATCCGGGTAGAAAAGAAGAATATGCGACGAAAATATTCGAAGGCGTAGGTCCAATCCAAAATGTTCCAAGCGCTACGGATTTTCTTAAACCTGCATAAAGGCGCTGTTCGCGCAGGCTATATGCCAACCTGAAAACCCTTTCAACACACCGTTGTAAACAAGAGTATTCGTTGGGTTTGAAACGCCTTAAAAGTTTAACGAAACGGCGGTCTTATGACTGCACGTCAGATCGCGGAACAGGAGGTTATGATTTCGAATCTTTTTGGGGTACCAATCCTGTCAACATACCGTGTAACCCATTGGTATCTAATGGTCAGAAAACGGCATAAATGTTGACAGGATTGGCAGTATTCTGCGATTGCCGTTTGATTGTGGTTCAGGAGGTCGTGGGTTCGATCCCCATCACTCGCCCCATTCCTTTCAACATCCTTTCAAAATTAGCCTGCCTCGGACTTTAGGCTCCGACGAGTTATGTCGGCTTTTAGCCCGAAATAGTTATTCGGTATCCGGTTCCACGAACTGAGCAGGAGGGTTTTCTGTCGCGACTGAGTCGCTTTTGAACGTGATAGCAATCCACTCAAGCGGGCGCGTACCGGTATTGCCGGAGTCATGTTGGTCGCTCATTGAGACGGGGCCAGGCCGCCAGAATGCACTCATAGCCTCAGCATCTTCGCCTTCGGTGCTTGCAAAAATCCTTTCAGCGCCACCAAACCGAAAAGTCAGTTCATCGGTATTATTCAACACGATGACAAGCTGATGTTCTGGGTGTTCATGAATGCCTTCCCACTGGCCCGGGTCCAAAACAAAGCGCTGAACAGTCACTCGATCATCATCGAGCAAGACTTCACCCTCTATGTTTGGATAGGTCTGCTGGGCATGGGCAATTGAGAATAAAGATAAAAAACAAATCGTAACGAGAAGACGCATAACCATTTCCTCCATTTTTGACAGAATTGCATTGCCTAGTGGTTTATTCGAGAGATTCAATTTGGCGTCCGGTTTGGGTCATAAGCGGTCATCATTGAAGGGCATAAAATGGGTAGAATATCCTTCCAACATGTCATGTAACCCGTTGATATCGAATGGGTCGATTGACCCAACAATGTTGAAAGGATTAGCCGTTTCCTGCGGTTCCAACCGGATTGTGGGTCAGGAGGCGTGGGGTCGATCCCTATCGCTCGCCCCATTTACTCCGTGAGCGTGGCCAAATCGGCGGGTAAACCGCTGGCTGGCTGTATCGTCCTTCAATATACGGTATTATAATACCGTTCATGCAAATAACTGTTTTTGTTGTGTTTTTGGCGTTGACTTCGGTCTCTGCCTTAAATAAACAGCGTCTTCCGCTGAGTTCTAGCCCTGTGGTTGGGAGCCGGTGGAGGAGCCGCAGTGGCTCGAAATAAAGAGATCCAAGAGGAAACTCATGAAGACCTATTCTGCCCGTCCGAGTGACGTAGAGCGCAAGTGGTACGTGATTGACGCTGAAGACCTCGTTTTAGGTCGTATGGCTGTCGAGATCGCCGATATCCTGCGTGGAAAACACAAAACCATGTACACCCCGCATATTGATACTGGCGACCATGTCGTCGTGATTAATGCTGCGAAGGTTCGCTTGACCGGAAACAAGGTCTCGAACAAGACCTACTATTGGCATACCGGTCACCCTGGTGGGATCAAAGAGCGCACCGCCGGCCAAATTCTGAGCGGAAAGCATCCAGAGCGCGTTGTCGAAAAGGCTGTGCTGCGAATGATGCCAAAAGGCCCGCTGGCTCGGGCTCAGTTTAAGAAATTGAATATTTACGCTGGCGCAGAGCATCCGCATGAGGCGCAGAAGCCTGAAGTGCTGGATATCGCTGCCCGTAATTCAAAAAACAAGAGGAGCGCCTAACACATGGCGGACACCACAACCTCGCTCGAAGATCTTAAAGAAGTCGTGACTGAAGAAGCGGCACCCAGAGAGCCGAAAAAAGATGAGTTCGGCCGTTCCTATGCGACAGGTCGTCGTAAAGATGCCGTTGCTCGTGTTTGGATAAAGCCTGGGACCGGCAAGATCACCGTGAATAGCCGAGAGCTGGAGAATTATTTTCCTCGCCCGGTGCTGCGCATGCTGATCAATCAGCCGTTCGAAGTGTCTAATCGTGAAAATCAGTTTGATGTGTATTGCACCGTTTCTGGTGGTGGCTTGTCTGGCCAAGCCGGTGCGTTGCGTCACGGTATTTCTCAGGCGTTGACCTTATTTGAGCCTGATCTTCGTCCTGCTCTTAAGAAGGGTGGCTTCTTGACCCGTGACTCGCGTGTGGTCGAGCGTAAAAAGTATGGCCGTCGTAAAGCCCGCCGGAGCTTCCAGTTCTCGAAACGTTAAATCGGTCTTATTCCTATTGCGAAGGGGCGTCGTTTTTGCGGCGCCCCTTTTGCATTTAATCGAGGCTAACGTATTCTTGTCTCGCGGCGGTCAACACCGGCCGGGGGGTGTTAAGAAACTTCATATCTAGGAAGTTGCACATGGAGACCATGTGAACGGAGAGCACAAAAATACGGAAGACCTGTTGCGATTGGCGGCAGAGCAGTTTGAGGCGGGCGACGTGCACGCGGCTAAAGCTGCATGCGATCAGATTGTCGCCAGCGAACCAACACACCCCCAGGCCCTCAATTTTCTGGCCCTTATTGCGCGCGGCATTAAGAAGTGGAAAAAGGCTGAAGAAATAGCCCGCTTCGGCTGCGCCAAGAACCCGCAGAAACCACAGCTGGCCAATACGCTTGGGCTGATCATGCTCGACCAACGTCGAACAGAAGAAGCCGAAGCAGAATTCCGAAGGGCACACGCACTGAATCCGGACCGACCGGAGTACTTGAGTAATCTTGGGGTCACGCTTCACGCGATGGGGCGATGGGAAGACGCTCAAGAGGTGTTTACAAAGGCGCTGATTTTGAATGCGGACTTTGTTCCGGCATTGGCTGGCCGGGCGAAGGCCGCGACGGATATGGGTTTTTATGACGATGCACAGGCTGATATTGAATTGGCCCAGGGCCTCGACCCAAACAACCTTGAGCTCTTGAACAGCACTGCAAGGCTCGCGCTCTGTCAGGGCGATTTGGACGCTGCGTACACCGCGTTCGGTACCGTGGTTGGGCTGACCCCGAATGTCGCCGACGCCAGAGTTAATCGCGGTCTTATACGAATGCTACAGGGGCGAGTTGCCGACGGTTGGGAAGACTACGGCATGCGAAGGGCGCGCCGCTGGGGGAGGCCATCAAACCGGCACGGTAAGTTGCCGAGTTGGGGAGGGGAAGACCTAGCAGGTAAACGTATTCTTATATGGAGTGAGCTCGGGCTCGGGGAGGCCATCATGTGCGCCTCGCTCATTCACGATCTCGCACAGGAGGCAGAGCAGGTCATCTTCGAATGCGAGCCAAGGCTGGCCGATCTGTTCGCCAAATCTTTTCCAAATATTGAAGTTGTTCCAGAGGAAACGCCGGCCAGTAAAAAGATTCAAAAGAGCGCACCTGATGTGCAAGCGCCCATTTTCGAATTGATCGGATACCGCGGTGCAAATGCACCGGCTCAGGAATCAAACTCGCCATATTTACTTGCAAATTCTTCCAACGTTGCATCTCTCAAATCGAAGTATGTGGCTGAGTCCGGTGGTCTGCCTCTTGTAGGGTTATCCTGGGGTAGTCCGAAAGCCATATCGGCACGCCAGAAAAGCATCGCGATTGAATATTGGAAACCAGTTCTACAGACACCTGGTGTCTCATTCGTAAATTTACAATACGGAGAGTCGCGAGGGGACTTGGAAGATATCGCAGCTCAGTGCGACGCAGTTTTTATAAACGATCAATCTATCGATACGGGTGGGTCATTGGCGCCGATGGCAGACCAAGTTGCCGCTTTAGACCTCGTGATTACGGTGTCTAATACAACGGCCCACATCTCTGGGGCGGTTGGACAGGAGACTTGGGTTCTGACACCGCCACTTGGCCTCGGCAGTATGTGGTTCTGGTTTGTTGATCGTGAGGATTCTCCTTGGTATGCGTCGGTAAAGCTACTGCGCAGGCAGATAAATACTGACGAGGTCTTTCTCAAAGATGTGGCGACAAGACTGCGGGATTGGGCGGCGGGCCGGCAATAAGGCGCTGGTCCGGTTTCACAGGTGCCTCAGGTGGTGTAAAGGAACGTCATGCCTTGCAATTTGGTGCGGTTCCCACGTGAGCCGAAAGTGTATTCGTTATGAGCAAACCGCAGTCGCCACTCATTTTACCGTGGAACGACATTAATCCGGTCATCGCAGCGGATGCCTTTGTGGCACCGAGCGCAACCATTGTCGGCGACACCCATATAGGTGCGAAAGCCAGTATTTGGTTTAACGTCGTGCTTCGGGGGGATGTCAATCACATCCGCATCGGTGAGCGAACCAATATTCAGGATGGCACTGTTGTGCATGTGTCATCAAAAGATCACCCAACAATTATTGGGGCTGATGTATTGATCGGTCATATGGCCATGATTCATGCCTGCACGCTGGAAGACGGCTGTTTCGTGGGGATGTCGGCGACGGTCATGGATGGCGCGATTGTGGAACGAGGAGCGATGATTGCTGCGGGCGCTTTAGTGCCACCTGGCAAGCGCGTTAAAGCCGGTCAGATGTGGGCAGGAACGCCGGCCAAGTTTGTCCGCGACGTTAAGCCGGAGGAGGCGGCAAGCTTTCCCGATCAAATACAGCGGTATGTCGATTTGGGTCAGACGTATCGGCAATTGGTATCAGCGTCATGAGCCTGACGATAAGGTCATTCAACGCAATTGCGTGTGTCTTTGGGTTCCTTATGTCTGCGGATTCTTATGCTG
>WLXB01000062.1 GCA_012103295.1 Alphaproteobacteria bacterium
CAGTTGAGACGGGAATGCGTGGATTTGCGAGCACCAGCCACGCGGGAGGCCAATGCAGGGCGGGTGCAAATGATTCACCAATGCCGCTGATCTGCGCAGCACGACCGTACCGACATACGGGAACATCGGCGCCGAGGTCTGACGCTAAGGTTTGATCGCTGATCGGTTGGCTTGTCTGTGAACCCCAAAGGGCCATGCATCCGGAGACAGCCGCTGCTGCATCGGCGGACCCGCCGCCAAGCCCCGCTGCCACCGGAATATTTTTGACCAGTTCAATATCTATACCGGTGGATACATCGAGATGTTTCTGCATCAGGTGGGCGGCGCGAACAACGAGGTTGCGTTCGTCGGGCTCTACGCCTTCAGCCTCCGGACCTGTCACACGTAGGTTTATCGTGTCGGCGGATTTAAATGTCAGGACATCAGCGATGTCCGTAAAGCCAATCAGAGACTCAAGGTCGTGATAGCCGTCGTCTCGCCGTCCCGTTACGTGCAGAGTGAGGTTAATTTTGGCCGCCGCGGCCAGGGTTAAGGCCGCCGTCATTGAGCGATCCTTAGTTACGCGCCAATCCGCGTTGCAACTTGGTCCGCAGTTCAACGGCTTGCTCGTCGTCGGGCTCCATCGACAATGCGCGACGCCATTGGAATCGCGCCTCGGTCTCGCGTCCGACCTTCCAATAGGCGTCCCCGAGATGCTCGTTGATTGTTGGGTCCGATGTGTTGAGCGTGACGGCGCGCTCGAGCTGGACAACAGCATCTTCGTACTCGCCCATGAGGAACATTGCCCAACCTAGGCTATCAACAATAAATCCGTCTTCCGGACGCTGGCTGACAGCCATCTCTATCATGCGCCGTGCCTCAGTTACGTTTTCGCCCCGGTCGAGCCAAGAGTAGCCAAGATAGTTTAAGACCTGCGCTTGTTCGGGGCTAAGCAGAAGCGCTTTCTTGAAATCCTTCTCCGCACGCTTCCATTTCTGGGCGCGCTCGAGGGCCATGCCGCGCGTATAAAACAAAGCCCATCCCTTAGGCTCACCCCCCGGATAGCGACTGAAGGCACGGTCATAAAAATCGACAGCTTCATCAAAGCGTTCCCGATTACGCAGTATGTCCCCGATCGTAATCAAAGGCTCCGGCAGGTTTGGCCGCCGCCGGGCTAAATCTTCCAGCATTGTGACGGCTTCGTCCGTGCGGTCTTCCCGCTCCAAATTTTCCGCCAGCCTTAATTGCGCGATGAGATAGCCGGGGTCGTTCGGCCCAATGGCACGCAACAGTTCGTTGGCAGGTTGATATTGGCGACGGGCAGACATGGCGTCTGCCACTTCACGGCGCAGCACGTCCAAGTCAGGATTCAAATGCAAGGCCATATGGGCATATACGATCGCGAGTTGGAGGCCGGAAGACCGCCGCGCACTCGACATACGGATGCGTGTGATAGCGTAAAGGGCTTCAGCCATACCCATCTGCGCCGTTAACTTTGGCGGCACCTGATCGGGATCTTTGTATTGATTTAAATAACCGTCCCAGAGTGCTGAGTCGCCGTGACTTTCCCGGAACTGGGCCACAGCAGTAATCGCTTCATCGCTTTGGCCGAGACGGTGCAAGCCGTTTGTCGCCAACCGTAGAATTGAGAGCGGCTGATTGCCGACGTTGGCGGCCAGGGCGCGGTAGTAAACCAAGGCGGCTTCATCGCGCCCATAAAATTCGTTCAACATCGCGGACATAGTGGCAGACAACACGCGCCACTCTTTACGACCCTCATAGGGGGTTAGAGATGACAGGGCCTCTGTGTGACTCAAGTTTGGCGCTCTGGCCCACGCCTGTAACAGTGGAAGAGAGATACCAATCGCGCTTCGACCCGAAATTCCCTCAATCAGGGTTTGGGCGTCTTGAAATTCACCTTTGCGGTAATGATCAACGGCTATCAACAAAGGTGCGATAGAAAGGCTGGGGCGATCTGCATACGCAGACCGGGCATAGGGCAGGGCACCCGCGATATCACCCGCCTGTGCTTTCTGGAAAAAGGCACGGAACATCATGTTCCGGTTTCCTGGATCGATCGTCAGAGCTTGGTCAAAGAAGCCCGCCGCCGCCGCCGGGTCGGCCATCGCCTGCGCATGGAGTGCGGACAGGTACGATGCGGCCAAACCAGTTGGTTCAGATTCGGCTCTCGCTGAACCCCAAGCCATGAGGCCGGCAACCAGGATCGCCGTAAAGGTCACGGCGGGCTCTTTTGAGGAGGAGAGTGTTTTCATGGCCCCATACTAACGGGCATTCCGCTTTCATAAAAACCCGTAATCGTAACCGGTATCTTCACCATTACGTCAACGGCGCCGCCAAGGTCTTACATATTTGGGTAATTCGGCCCACCACCGCCCTGCGGCACGGTCCACTTGATATTGTGACTGGGGTCTTTGATGTCGCAGGTTTTGCAATGGACACAATTCTGAGCGTTGATTTGGAAGCGTTTGCCGCCTCCTTGGTCCGCGTCGACGACTTCGTATACGCCCGCAGGGCAATAACGCTGTGCCGGTTCGTCCCAGGCGGGGAGGTTTTTGTCGATAGGGAGGGACGGGTCTCTTAGTTCCAGATGAATAGGTTGGTTTTCTTCATGGTTGGTATTGGAAATAAAGACCGAGCTGAGTTTATCAAACGAAATCGTGCCATCGGGTTTCGGATAGGAAATCGGCTTGGCCTGATCGGCAGGCACTAGTGTGTCGGCGTCCCGCTTGCCGTGTTTGAGCGTGAAGGGCAGTCCGATGCCGAGATTATTCATCCACATGTCGAGCCCACCGAGCATGAGTCCTACGAAGGTGCCCAGCTTGCTCCATAGTGGTTTAACGTTGCGAACGCGCTTTAGGTCTTTGTATATCCACGATGCTGCATAGGCTTCGCCGTAAGCCGTCAGTTCATCACCACTGCGTCCATTGGCTACCGCATCAAAAGCCGCTTCCGCGGCAAGCATGCCAGATTTCATTGCGTTGTGACTGCCTTTGATTCGCGGCAGGTTAACCAGGCCGGCAGAGCACCCGATCAACGCGCCGCCGGCAAATGTCAGTTTGGGTACGGACTGGAATCCGCCTTCCGTAATAGCGCGCGCTCCGTACGAAATTCTGCGCCCGCCTTCGAGCACGGGCTTGATTTTTGGATGATGTTTGAATCGCTGGAACTCATCGAATGGTGAGAGATGAGGGTTTTTGTAATTGAGATGAACAACGAATCCGATTGCGACCTGATTGTCTTCCAAGTGATACATGAAGGATCCACCACCGGTGTCGCTAGCCAATGGCCAACCCATAGTATGAGTGACCTGACCCATCACATGGTTCTCGGGTTTAACCTCCCACAATTCTTTTAGGCCGATCCCGAATTTCGGCACATCGGACTGGGCGTCCAGTTCAAATTTGGCGATTAGTTCTTTGGCCAGTGAGCCGCGCACACCTTCAGCGATAAACGTATACTTGCCGATCAATTCGATGCCGGGTTCGTAACTTCCTGTGCGTTCGCCGTCGCGGCCGATTCCCATATCGCCAGTGGCAACACCGCGCACGGATCCATCGTCTGCGTACAACACTTCAGAGCCGGCGAACCCCGGGTAGATTTCCACTTCAAGGGCTTCTGCCTGTTCGGCGAGCCAACGGCACACGTTGCCCAAACTGACGATGTAGTTGCCGTGGTTGTTCATCAAGGGCGGCATCAGGATGTTCGGTACACCGAAGCCGCCGTTTTCAGTTAGGAATAAAAACCTATCCTCTGTGACCTCAGTATTCAGCGGAGCGCCCTTGTCTTTCCAATCCGGGACGAGTTCGTTTAGGGCTATGGGATCGATCACTGCACCAGAAAGAATATGCGCACCTACCTCCGAACCTTTTTCAAGGACGCAGACGGAGATCTCTTGTTCTTTCTCGGCGGCCAGTTGTTTGAGGCGGATGGCTGCTGACAGACCCGCTGGCCCGCCGCCGACGATCACCACGTCGAATTCCATCGCTTCCCGTTCTGTTGACCCCCCGCCTATGGCCCCATCGTTCATCGAAATATCCCTTCGCGTCGCTGGTATGGAATTTGGCCAGAACATAGCCGTTTGGACGGTGTCCGGTCCATGGTAAGCCTATGATTATGAGCGAAAATCCACAGCCAAACTCGCTGTCCGCCGAGCAGGCGCTGCGTTTCTATCTGGATGCCGGTGTCGATGAGACCATTGGCACCGAACCGGTGGATCGCTATGCCGTATCCCTGGCTTCTGCCAAGGCACCGAAGGCAGGCAATGGAGCAAATCCGGCGCTGCCCCAGGCCAAATCTCGGCCAACGCGGCAAGAGTCTGCCGTTCGGCACCCACCCGAGACGGTCGCTGCTTCTTCCGTCGCCGGTCAATCTGCCGTGGCGTCTGCCGGTGCAGCCACCAATTTGGATGAACTGCGGGCGGCAGTTGAAGCGTTCGACGGTTGTTCTTTGAAATCCACCGCTAAATCCACGGTTTTTGCCGATGGCAATCCTGACGGGCGCCTAATGGTTATCGGAGAAGCGCCGGGCGGTGATGAAGATCGGCAAGGCCTGCCTTTCGTTGGCGTTTCGGGGAAGCTCTTGGATTTGATGCTCGAGTCCATCGGATTCACGCGGGATACCGCCTACATCACCAACGTTATACCCTGGCGGCCGCCGGGAAACCGCAAGCCGACACCGGAAGAAGTCGCCCTCTGCGTCCCGTTTCTTGAGCGCCATGTCGCGTTGGTGCAGCCAGAAGTCATTCTTATGGTTGGTGGCCTGTCAGCTAAAACACTATTGAACCGGACTGAAGGCATCACTCGGCTGCGCGGCCGCTGGGAGGCCGTCGCAACGCCAGATCTTGATACACCTATCCCCGCCATCGCGACGTTTCACCCGGCATACCTTTTGCGCTCGCCACAACAGAAACGCCTGGTCTGGCGTGATTTATTGGCGGTGAAGGAGAAACTAGACTCCGCACCGGCCTCATGATTTTGTCCTGCCCCTTAATGACATTGATGGAATCGAGTCATGGCTGGAATTGACGAGAGCAAAAAATTTGTCCCGATCAACATCGGTGTGCTGACAATAACCGACAGCCGGACATTGGAAACGGACACGTCAGGCAAAATTCTGGCCGAGCGTTTGGTGGCAGCAGGGCACGCCCTGGCCGAACGCAAGATCGTCAAAGATGAAGTGCCGGATATTGTCGCTGAACTAAATGCTTGGGTCGACGATCCCGATGTGGACGTTGTTATTACCAATGGTGGGACGGGTCTCACCGGGCGTGACGTTACGCCGGAAGCCTTTGCGCAAGTCTGTGAAAAAGATATTCCGGGTTTCGGCGAACTGTTTCGCTGGGTCAGTTTGAAATCAATTGGAACATCTACAGTGCAATCGCGTGCGACCGCTGGCGTGGCGCGTGGCACCTACTTGTTTGCGTTGCCGGGTTCAAACGGTGCGGTCAAAGACGGCTGGGATGAGATTTTGAAATATCAACTCGATATTCGTCATGCGCCTTGCAACTTCGTCGAACTGATTCCGCGGCTGCGAGAGAAGTAATACGGCGCGGTTCAGAGTTTTCTTGCAAGCCGATAACTTTCTCCATCATCGACATCACTGAGTTCATCGACGAACGCGATGCGTCTATGCCCTAGATTTGCACAGGTATCGTGAAGCGCCTGTGGGCCAGACCATCGGACAGTCTTGAACGGGCGTCGCATCGGTCGGCGGTTGGCGAAGCCGACCAGCCAGTAACCGCCATCGCTGGCTTGTCCAAACACCACATCGGCCTGACCCAAGGCATTAAATGCTTTTCGAATGTGAACGTCCGTGACATCGGGAATGTCACTGCCGATCAGCACCACGGGAATGCCGCGCGGAAAGCCGGTGAGACCGCGCTCCATGCGTGCCCCCAGATCACCCCGCCCTTGGGGCAGGGTTTGGGCTCGGCCCGGCCATTGTCGGCGACGACTGCGCTCCCGATCCGGCGTGACCTGAAGAACCGTCTGCCACGGCGTGTTGCGGGCAAGCCGCCTGACCGTCTCGAACAGTGTGGTGCGATAAAACCGCCAGGCGTTCAACCGCCCAATATCACGGGCGAGCCGGGTTTTCACCGCGCCGAAGCGCGGCGCGCGGGCCATGACAATAAGGATGCCGCGTTTCATCCGTAGAGCCTCACAATCCAGCGCGGCGGAATGCCACATATATAGAGAAACAAGCAGAACAGATTCCGCGACGGGCGGGCCCACCAGCCATTGCGGCGAAAGCGTTCCGCCGACGTGACCGCAGCTGCCTCCAATATGTGAATGTGCTTCTTGCCGATGCGCCGGACCAGATCGACATCTTCCATTAAAGGAAGCGAACGGTACCCGCCGAGCTGCTTATAGAATTCGCGATGAATCAGCAGCCCTTGGTCACCATAGGGAAGGCCAAGTGCGCGGCAACGCCACGCCACCATGCGCTCGACCCGGCGTGCTTGGAGTGCGGCATCATCAAGTTCGAACCGAAAGGCTGCGGCGCGCTGTTGATTGGCCTTGTCTTTGATGAAGGCGCGAACTTCGTTGACCCAGCCATCTTGTAAAATAGTGTCGGCATGGAGAAACAACAGCCATCGGCCGTTCGCCGCGGCCCCGCCCCGCGACAATTGTCGGCCACGACCTGCGTCTGATGGCAGAACGGTGGCCCCAGCATCATGGGCAATTTTCACTGTGTCATCATCTGAGCCACCGTCGACGATGACAAGCCGCATCGTTTCCGGCCATTGCGTCACAGCAGTCAGGCACGCCGAAAGCCAAGCGGCCGCATTCAACGTCGGTATGACGATGGACAACTCTGGGGCGGTCGTGTCGTTCATGCTCGGTCGTTCATCATCTACCGTTCGTGGCATTCGGTTGGCGTTGGCGGCATACTGCGCCAAGACTTATTCGATCACCAATAGGAACCAGATTCCATGCCAGACTTCTCCCTAGAACGCGAAGTTGAGGGCGTTGTTGTGGGAATTGATGAGGCGGGCCGTGGGCCGTGGGCCGGCCCAGTGGTAGCCGGCGCGGCAGTACTTGATCGCGAGTCCCTTGAAGACATTCTTATTAAAGGGCTGGATGATTCCAAAGCACTCACGCCCGCCAAGCGTGACTCTCTCTATGCCGCTTTGTCCCAAAGTCCGGCCGCGACGGTCAGCGTTGGTATCGCTTCGGTCGAAGAAATTGATTCTCTCAATATATTGCAGGCGACGTTTCTCGCGATGTCGCGTGCTCTCGAAACTTTGGCTGTGCCCGTCGATTTTGCGTTGGTTGATGGCAATCGGGCGCCCAAACTCATATGTCCAACGCGGACCGTGGTGAAGGGCGATAGCCGCAGTTTGTCCATCGCAGCCGGATCAATCATGGCCAAGGTCACCCGCGATCGCGTGATGGCGAAACTTGCCGTGGCGTTTCCTGGGTATGCCTGGGAAACCAACCAGGGCTATGGCACCCCAGCCCACAAACAGGGCCTTGAGGACCTGGGTGTTACTCCCCACCACCGAAAATCCTACGCGCCAATCCGGGCTCTCCTGGAAAAACCCTAAGCCGCGATCCGCTACTTTTTTGCAACATCTAGCGGTCGGTGACTCGCGGACTCCCACATGTGGATAATATAGGGCGGTGACCACAACACTCTGTGGGAAGCCTGTTAATCATTCTCTAACCCCTTGATTCCATTATCAGACTCATCAACAGGCAGCCCGCCAAAGAGGCTGTCAATTGTGGGGAATTCACTTGGGGGCAACCTAGAATAGGGTGCGCCGCTCCAAGTTTCGGGGATGCATGTTTCATGGCGAAAGCGAAGTCAGGCGGCAAATCTAAGGCCGCGGCAAAAACGACTCTCAAGACCAATGTCATTTATGGCGGCGATTGTATCGACGTGATGAACAGTCTGCCCGAAGGGTCGGTTGATCTCGTCTTTGCCGATCCGCCGTACAACCTTCAGCTTGGTGGTGATCTGGCGCGGCCGGATAACAGTCGCGTTGATGGTGTCGATGATGCCTGGGATCAGTTCGACAATTTCAAAGCGTATGATGACTTTAGCCGAGATTGGCTCACCGCCGCGCGCCGCATACTAAAAGACACCGGCTCACTTTGGGTCATCGGCAGCTATCACAATATTTTTCGTGTTGGCGCGACGCTACAAGACATCGGTTATTGGATGCTGAACGATGTTATCTGGCGCAAGACCAACCCAATGCCCAATTTCCGCGGCACACGTTTCACCAATGCTCATGAAACGTTGATCTGGTGCGCGAAGTCTAAGGATTCCCGTTACACTTTTAATTACGACGCGATGAAGAACCTCAATGAAGGTCTGCAGATGCGCTCTGATTGGTCGTTGCCGCTGTGCACCGGTGCCGAGCGTCTCAAAGGGGAAAAGGGCACCAAGCTGCACCCCACGCAGAAACCAGAAAGCCTGCTCTATCGAATCATTCTCGCCGCCACCAAGCCCGGGGATGTGGTGCTCGATCCTTTTTTCGGCACAGGCACAACAGGCGCCGTCGCCAAACAAATGGGTCGCACATACATAGGAATTGAACGGGATGAAACTTACATCGAGGGTGCGCGTGAACGTCTTAAGGGCCTCAAAGAAATCGAAGACAAAACCCTTCTCGATACGCCGTCCAAGCGCAATCAGCCGCGCATACCGTTCGGGTCGGTTGTGGAGCGCGGCCTCTTGTCGCCTGGCACCGTTCTTACCGACGTCGCAGGACGATACGCCGCAAAAGTGAAAGCGGACGGAACGTTGATTTCCGACGAGCACAAAGGATCCATTCATCAAGTCGGCGCTGCGGTGCAAGGCGCTCCAGCGTGCAATGGCTGGACCTTCTGGCATATGAAAATGAAAGGCTCGCGGGTTGCGATCGATGTGCTGCGCCAAAAGGTACGCGCAGAACTCGGCGAAGCGGTGCAATAGTTATGGGAATTTTGAATGCACCCGAGACGTTTAAAGCCTGACCCGCTCCGGAGTTCATTCGGGGCGGGTTTTTTATTACCAGGGAATGGTTTCGCCGTTGAACCGCCGAAACTGGCCCGTACTCTCTATATCCAGTTCGCTAATAAGTGTGCGCATTCCGTTGATGCTAACGTCCGACGTCAACGGTGCTGCGTCGGTTCCCATGCGGGTCTTGACCCAGCCAGGGCAAAATATGGCAATCGAAATGCCCTGCGGCTTCAGTTCTGTAGCCAGAGTTGCCATCGCCATGTTCAGACCGGCTTTGGTGGTGCGATAGGCATTTAGGCCTGGATCCGTTTCTGTGATCGAACCGGGTGTTGCTGATACAGCCGCAATTTTTTTCTCGTCGCTTGTGGCAATATTGTCAATAAACGCTTCGATCAGTTTGAAAGGTGCCATCATGTTTACACGCAATAGGTCAGACCATAGATCGTAATCCATAGTTCCGAAGTTTTGTCGAAGGTCTCCATCTGCTTTGGCTTTTGGCCCGAAAACCGCAGCATTATTGATCAAGATATCAATGGGCTGGTTGCGGTATTTCGCGGCCAATTGGTCAATGGCGTTAAAATCACCGAGATCAACTACTTCAATTGTAATATCGTATTCATCCGCTAAGGCTTTGAGCTCCTCGTTTTCTTGGTTCGTACGGCACACAGCGATGACCGACCAGTTGTCTTGTCCGTATTGGCGCGCAAATTCGAGCCCAAGGCCACGGTTAGCGCCTGTTATGAGTACGTGTGACATTGGTTTTTCCTTTCAAAGTAAACATCAGAAGAACGTTGCCGGGGATTTGACCATAAAGATCGTACCCTGATGTCATAAGAAGACGGCCGTCGGCAATTATCGCACCATCTGAGTCAATGGACCCTCCCTGGGCGGCTACTTCGTTTACGGTCTCAAAGGTTTGTGAAGTGTTGAAGGACCACAATTCGCTACCGTCGTTTGACGCGAAGGCATGCAGTGTTCCGTCCATGCCGCCGGCGAATATTACACCTGGTGTCATCGTCAAAGCGGCGGAAAAAGATGGGTAGCAGCTATAGACATCCTCGCTGCACGTTGGATAGGCATAGCGGCTCCACACGGGCTCTCCGGTTATGACGTCGAGGGCGTGAAGGCCTGGGCGCGGCTCATGGACAGATGAAAATTCATTGGGTAAATCGCCAATCGCGACGTACACCAGTTCACCATCTGTCGTCATGCCCCAATGAATGCCGCCTTTCTTGCCGCCGCGCCCGACACGACGCTGCCAAAGTAGGCGACCGTTGTCATCGGGATCTAGAGCGTAAACCATCCCAGACTTTGTGCCTGCTATAACCAAGTCTCCATGGTCCTCGGTCGCAATCAGTATAGGAGATGCGCCAACATCGAAGTCCGGACCATCTTCTTCTGGACAATTTATAGCGTTGGATACGCAAGCCGCATTCCATGCGTCGTTCTTAAGGGTTTGGAATGACCAGGCAGTTTCTCCGGTCTGCAAATCGACAGCGATGATCGCATCACTCGTGTCGGATGCTGGGCTTGAGTAATTCTGTCCTGAGCCGAAATAGAGAAGGCCGCGTTTTATGTCGACCGTTGGGCTGCTCCACACAGGCGCCCCAGAGGGACCCCACAACTGGGTGCCTATCGAGTTGCGGTTTCTTTTCGTTGCAGCCTCTACAGTATTGTTGCGCCACAAGACCCGACCAACAGACGCATCAAGAGCAGCGATGCCGCCGCGAAAGGTACAACATTCGTATTCTGGATTGGCTGCGTTAAGTATTTCTGTTGACGACAATGGGACAAAGACGCGCCCAGCGAAAACTATAAGAGAGCCGGTAATGGTTGTCGCCGGGTGGTCTGCAACGTTGTTTTTCCACAGGGGTTCACCCGTGGCCGCATTCAAAGCGTAAACGTTAGCGGAAAAGTCGCTAAAGAAAAGTGTCTCGGTCGCGCCACTTTCTTCAAGCGTAAGGGCGCCTCGGACCTCGGCGTCTGCTGCGAATGTCCATCGTACGCATCCCGATTCAAGGTCAATGGCGTAAACTGTACCGTCCTGGCTTCCAACATACAGAGTGTCTTCGGTTACTGCGGCTTGGGATCGGACCCTTATTGCATTAGGAAACCCGAAAGCCCATGCCAAAGACAATTCGGCCACATTCTGTGCCGTGAAGCCTGATATCTCAGTGGGCTGGAATCGCGTGTTTTCATAGCCATTGCCCCAACGGTTCCATCTCACACCGGAATTTCGTTCATTTAATTGTTCGCATTGTTGTGCCTCATCTGACCGCACCGTGGGACTGTCTCTGTCGGCAAGGAATCCTATGACGGCATTGAGTTCCGTTTCAGTGAGATATGAACCTTGTTCTCTCATTGACCCACTGGTGAGCGAGGTGCGAATTGCTTGGGCAGACAGTAAGGACATCGCGTCGAACGATGGTGCTTTTGTCGTGACGTCGGAGTGGCATCCAGCGCATTGTACTTTATAGATTTCTTTGGCATCTGCTGAGTTGAGTACTCTTTGTGCCTGCGTATGTTGTGGGCTCAGAGTCATGAACACCACTGATAACCAGACTGCTAGCATTCGCTTCATATTAGCCGCTTCAACCAAGGTCTTGAGACTAAGAACGTTGTAAAGAATGCGCTCAGGCAACCTTTGGCGCACCTTCGGCGGCCTGCTCTGCGGCATCGAATGCAGCCAATTCCCGCCGATAGAGACGAAGGATGGTCGGCATCAGCAAGAAGACCGGTATGCCAAAAATCAACGCGGGCAGGGATACCGCATAGCGCAAGCCCTCAGCACCAAAGACATAGTCAGACAACAGGCCGACAGATGTGGGGCCGAGCATCAACCCCGCGATGCTCATGCACATATAATACAGGGCGACGATCTGCCCTCGCATTGTGCTGGGTACAATATTCAAAAGCGCCGTTACACCGACTGCCGAAATCATCGCCAACCCAACCGTGTTGAACGCAATCATGACAAACGCGAGTTCACCCGACGGCATCAATGGAATGGCCACACCGGTCGGGACGAGGAAAAAGACACCCAGCATCGCGATCAGCAGGGGCGTTTCTGATTTTCCTTTAGATGACATCTTATCAGACAACCATCCCGCGACGTTGATCGTCACCGGTGCAACGGCGATTAGAATGATAGCATTGGTTATGGCGTACTGTTCCGCTGACCATCCCCATGTGCGCGAGAACATTGCTGGGTTCCAGCCGTGGCTATAGGCGATGATGGTCATCAAGCTGAAGATCGTCATGAAGCTCAAATATGTCGCCCAGCGCTTGCCAACGTAGCGCAGCATTTCGCCAAAGGATCCTGACTCGTCTCCAGTCCCCGTGATGACTTGGCGTCGCACCGGTTCACGCATGATGAAGAATAGGGCTGACAGAAGCAGGCCGGGCAAGCCCACTACGATGAAAGCAAACTGCCAGGGGGCGACGATGCCGAGCAGGGGGAGGCTGACCTCAGCGCCACTCTTGGCCCATGTCAGGATCGCTGCGCCCACAAACGAAGCCGCTGCCGCGCCCAGCGACATGGCCGTCGAATACACCGCAATCGGCTTGCCGCGTTCTTCTTTGGGAAAGGAATCCGCGATCATCGACATAGCACAGGGACTTAAGGTGGCTTCGCCGACCCCGACGCTCATGCGTGCTAAAAACATGTGCCCGAAGTTTTTGGCGACCCCAGAGAACGCGGTCGCGGCTGACCACAACGCGATGCCAAAGCCAACGATCCAGGTGCGTCGTTTTTTGTCAGCCAGCCAGCCAAAGGGTAGGCCCATGGTCGCGTAGAAGAGGGCAAAGGCAGGACCGAGCAAGAGGCCGATTTGTGTATCGGTCAGTTCTAGGTCCGCCTTAATGGGCTCGACCAGAAGACTTAAAATATAGCGATCAACAAAAGACAGGATGTAGGCCAGGGTCAGCAGGATGACCATGGTCCAGGCCACTGTGGGGGTGGGATAAGGCGCGTGTTTTCCTGTCGCGGCGGTTGAGTCGGTCATGAATCCCCCTTGATGACCTTCGCGGTCGTTGAGTCCCCGACGATATACAGCCTGTGAAGTCTGCGATAGGTCATGTGGGTTTTTTCCTCAGTCCCGTGGGTAAATTCCCCAGCAGACTCCAGCAACGCCATGATAGGTAGTTGCGTTAAATCTACGGTGTTTGCTTACGAAAACGACGCTGGCCCCGGGATCATGGTGGTCCCTTCAGCGTCAACGATTTGGTAACAAGCACCGTGGGACGATACACGTGTTACGCCGCTGTGACTGCTCAGGGATGAGCGCAACAAAAGTCAGGGACCAGGGGCACCGGGAAAATAGGAAGGGAGGTATAGGAGCTATGTATGCCTTCCCTCAAAACACTGACCGCGGTCTTTGCCGCGGCGATTTTTCTACTTTCTGCATTTGCCACGCTGGGTAGCCAGGCTTTAGCCCAGACGGCTACGTCTGCCTTTCTCTCTCCGGTTTATCCATCATCGACCACGATGGCGGTGGCGTCTTATGTGCGTGTTACCAACACATCGACGTCGGACGGCGACGTGCAAGTCATTTTCCGCAGTGGCGGCAGCAGTCAGGTGCTCGGTACCTGGATTGGGGAAGTTCCGGCTGGAGCGTCGATCCAATTCAATGTCGATGATATGGAGGCTGACGCGGGCATCATTCCGGTGTCGACCGTGCAGTCGTACAGCCTGGCCGTCTCCGCGAACTTCACCGGTTTTGTTCAACACGCTTTGTGGAATGCCATCGGTGGGTCGTTGACCAATCTTTCCAGTTGCAGCAGCGATATCTCGGCAACCGGCCAGTATCTCGGTAACGTGCATACCAGTCAGGTGTCCGGATATCCCAGCACCATCATCGTTCAAAACACCTCTGATCAAGCGGACATCGCCAGTTTTGATGTGTTCGACTCTGCCACGGGTCAGTTGATCGCTGAAAACTACAGCCAGACGGTGCCGGGTAATAGCACGTGGATCTTTACGGTCGATGAGTTCGCCAACACCTTCAACTTCTCGCCGACCAACGGCCAGTTCCATGTCAACTTTGTATTGGATAGCGGGTTCACGGGTTTCGCCCAACACCTCGTCGTCAACGAGAACGCGGGCGTGCTGACGGACATGACGGCCAAATGTACCTTGCCGGTTTCTCAAACCATCAGCTCTGATGAGCTGGGTGTGCCGTCCTTGCCGCAAAACTCGTTCAACTATGCCAATATCAATCTGCCGGCTCACTTCACGATCAACAACCCGGACTTCGGCAACATTTCTGGCCTGGACAATACCCCTAACAACAATCAGATCACTGATGCCGGTGCAACGCTCGGTCGCGTGCTGTTCTACGACAAGCGTTTGTCGGCCAACGACACAACGTCCTGCGCCTCCTGTCACCTGCAGGAAAATGGGTTCTCTGATCCGCGCCAGTTCAGTGTTGGTTTTGAAGGTGGCTTAACGGGGCGTCACTCTATGAGCCTCGCCAACGCCGCCTATTACGAACGTGGCCGGTTCTTCTGGGATGAACGCGCCGATACCTTAGAAGATCAAGTACTGCTGCCGATCCAAGACTCCGTCGAAATGGGTATGGAGCTCGACGATCTGGAGGTCAAACTTGCACAGACGTCTTTCTATCCAGATCTGTTCGAGGATGCCTTCGGCACTGAAACTGTAACCAGCGACAGAATCTCATTGGCTTTGGCCCAGTTCGTTCGGTCAATGGTGTCTTTCGAATCCACCTTTGATGAAGGCTTTAACAACAACGGAGATTTCAGCCCCAACGGTGTGTTTACCGCGGAAGAAGAATTGGGGCGCCAGTTGTTCTTCAGCAACAACAACGGCCCCAACTGCGATGCCTGTCATGAAACTGCCGTGATGGCGTTGGATCAGCCGCGCAACAATGGTCTAGATGCCAACACTAATGCCGACCAGGGCACCGGAGGTGGTCGCTTCAAGTCACCGTCGTTGCGCAACATCGCTGTGACAGCGCCTTATATGCATGACGGTCGCTTCAACACATTGGAAGAAGTTGTCGAGCACTATAACTCGGGCATCCAAGATCATCCGCAACTGGCCAATCAGCTTCAGCAAAACGGCCAGCCGGAGCGGCTCAATCTGAGCCAGGCGGAGAAAGATGCTTTGGTTGCCTTCATGGAAACCTTGACCGATGAGGCGTTCCTTACCGATCCGAAGTTTTCTGATCCGTTCGACGACTAAGCGCTGATCAGAAGGCGACCCAGTATTGGGCCAGCGGTGGGATCAAGGGCGACGGCCTTTGGTCCCACTTTTTTGCCGCTGTTCGCATCCGTCCCGAATAGCCATTGGCCGTAGGATATGGTGAACTGCGTCTCTCAAAGGTTCAGGGGAGGGCGCAATGAAGAGAGTCGCGACAGCAAGTTTTATCGGTACGGCCTTAGAGGGGTATGACTTTTTACTCTATGCCAGCGCCGCGGCTTTGGTCTTTGGCCAGCTTTTCTTTCCGGTCGCAGGTGATCCGATCATTGGCACGCTTCTGGCCTACTCCACTTTTACGGTCGGTTTTATCGCTCGGCCCATCGGCGGCATCATAGCGGGCCACTACGGCGACAAGATTGGTCGTAAACCCATGTTGGTGCTCACCCTCATGGTGATGGGTGTTGCCACCATGTTGATCGGGTTTCTGCCGACCTACGCGCAGGTCGGTGTCCTTGCGCCGATCCTGTTAACTCTACTGCGGTTCATTCAGGGCTTGGCTTATGGTGGCGAGTGGGGCGGTGCCATCCTGATGGTTGTTGAATATGCACCGGAAGACAAACGCGGCTTTTGGGGCAGCATTCCTCAGGCGGCGGTGCCCTTCGGTTTCCTTCTCGCCACGGCTGTCCTTAGTCTGTCGATTTCGATCAGCGGCGATCAGTTCCTGGTCTGGGGCTGGCGCATTCCATTCATCCTCAGCATCTTGCCGGTTCTCGTCGGATTGTATATCCGCATGAAGATTGATGAGACGCCGGAGTTCCAAAAAATCCGCGAACGAAGTGCATCGGCAAAAGCGCCGTTGGTCGAGGCGCTGAGTCTTTATTGGAAACAGATTCTTTTGGCCACCGGTGTTTTTGTTCTGGTCAGCGGGCCGTATTACATCATCATCTCGTTCATGCTGTCCTACGGCACGGGCACCTTGGGTGTTGCCCGCGACGTCATGTTGACCGGCGTGCTGATTGCCTCCGCGGTGCAAATTTTCGCCTGCGTCGGATTTGCCGCCCTGTCCGATAAAGTCGGTCGTCGCCCTGTGCTGTTTGGCGGCGGTATATTCATGCTGATCTATGCCTATCCGTTGTTCTGGCTGGTGAATACCGCAGACCCAATGATCATCTGGGCTGCCCTCAGTCTTGGTTTGTTCGCCTTTGGAGCTTTATACGGGCCGATCGCAGCCTACTTTGCTGAGCTGTTCGTCTCCAATGTCCGCTACACCGCAGCGTCTTTGGGCTATCAGGTTGGACAGATCTTTGGCGGCGGCATCGCACCGTTTGTCTCAACCGCATTGCTGGCGATGACGGGAGGGGCCTATTGGCCGGTGCCGCTCTATATGATGGTGCTGACGGTGATTGGTCTGGCGAGTATATGGGGGTTGGCGGAAACAAATCGCCCGAAGGCGGAGTAGTGACCTAGTCGGTCAATCCGGCAGTCACGAAATCAACGGTCGTTCCTAGTGAGCGCCCAATGCAATGAAGCCGGTCGAACGTTAGCCCGGCTCCGTGACTTTCCGCGTTGGAATATTGCCGAGCACCCATTTTACAAATGCTGGCCATATCAGCAGCGCTGATACCGCTGGCCAATCTCAGATTTCTAATCCGTGTGCCGAGCGCTGAATAAAAAGCGCTGTCAGAATGCCGCATACCTAACCCCACATGTAATGCCCCCTCTTTGTGGGGCTTAGTGCAATCGTTTCGCCACCTAATGGTTTATGAGAGATTGCGAATACACTTTTAGGTTATAAGTCCGCGTTCTTCAGCGCGATTTTTGTAAAGTTTTGTAGTCAGCATGCTGCAGGTTTCCAGAACGCCGGTTTTCCCAGGTTTCGAGCCAGCCTAGTTTTAATATCGAGCCGCGACAATTTGGTCGAGATTATAGGTCTTGCGCATAAACCTTGGTAACTGTTCTGATAAAGATATTGGGACGGGAATATATGTCAGAAAAATCTGAACTGCTCCGGCGCTTGCGTGTCGAAGTTCATGCCCTAGAAGAACGGCTCGGCAGCGATAATGCGTTGGCCGCGTTTCTGCGCCAGCAATTGACTGATACCGAGGAGGGTACAGTCGATGAGCGTCGCGAGCAGGTGTTTCGGCGCGCAGCTTGGGATTTGACCGAGCACGACGTGATGGCGGAGTTGGTGCGTGTGGAGCCCAACGCTTCAAAAGACGTGACCGCAGCTGTGGTCGCCCTCGGTGGCCGCCTTGACCAAAAATATGCTGAATTCCGGGCTGTTCGAGAATTCAGCGAAAGCATTAACGACGGCTATCTCCTCGACGACGTTATGAAAAACGCGTTTGGCATACTTGATACGGTACTGCCTTATGATCGTATCGGGGTGTCGCTGATCGACGAGGACCGTATTGGCCATAAGTGGGTGCGTCTCGAGTGGGTTCAGGCCAACTACGAAACGGTACATCTCAAGGCGGGCCACTCTGCGAAGCTCGATCAAAGTACATTGCACGATTCTGTTTTCGGTCAAGACCCGCTTTTCTTGAATGATCTACAGCAACATTTTGACGACAATCCAGACTCAACAACTTCAGCGATGCTACTGAAGGAGGGTATCCACTCAAATCTATCCTATCCCCTTATTGTCCATGATGACGTGATCGGGTTCATTTTCTTTTCCAGTCTAGAGCGCGATACCTACCGGAATGTTCATATCGATCTCTTCGCCCAAGTCGCGAAGGAGCTCGCTCTTGTCATAGACAAAAGCCGGACTTACGAGAAGTTGAACGCCCGTACCGAATTTATCAAAACCATGTTCGGCCGTTACGTCACAGAAGAGGTCGCGGATATTGTTTACAACAGCAATACGGAGAGCACTCTTGCGGGGCAGCGCAAGCGCGTAACGATATTGTTCGCGGATCTAAGAGATTTCACCTCAATGGCAGAGACATTCCCGCCGGAGATTGTGGTCGATACGCTCAACACGTATTTGGCGGCGATGACCGAATGTATCTCCGACTACGAAGGGCATATCGATAACTTTATTGGCGACGCAATCCTTGCCGTTTTTGGCGCACCCGTGAGTAAATTCGACGATACGGGCCGGGCCATCGCCTGTGCCATTGCCATGGAAAACAAAATGCTGTCAGTCAACGCAGAGCTCAAGAGCCGCGACCTACCGGAGCTCGGTATGGGGATCGGTCTCAACACTGGTGATGTGGTGGCCGGTAATATTGGGTCTGAGCTTCGGACGACCTATAGCGTGATCGGCAGCCCGGTGAATATTGCATCCCGGGTCTCCGCGTTCGCGACCAAGGGACAAATATTGGCTACAGAACAAACGTTCAACGATCACCCAAAAATTTTAGAGGTCGATGGCAACTTGAAGATCAAGGTAAAGGGTGTCGCAGATCCCATTCAGGTGTATGACCTGACCGCGATCAACGGTCTTCACAATATCCGCAAGTGGTCACACCAGGATTCGTTGCTGTCTCCCGCGGAAGACGAGGACGCTGAATAGCTTTTACGCGCTCAACAGGGTCGACAGGTCGGAGCTAAAGTTGGCTCGGTTTGGCAGGCTGGATAACACCTCAGAGTCGTTGAGGCCAAACCACCGCCCCATGGGTGCGGCAAATTGCTCGACGGACGTCGATGGGATCAAGCGCCCACCACCGCTGTCCAAGTCGTGGCCAAAGTCTGAGATCGGCATGTCGCCCAAAATCTGTCGTCCTTGAACGGCATCCCCGACAACAAAGTGGTGGCTGCCCCAGCCATGATCAGTGCCATTGCCATTCACCGCCAGAGTGCGACCGAAGTCAGATGCCGTGAACAACGTCACGTCGGACCCGAGATTCAATTCCTGCATCGCCTGATAAAACGCCGTTACGGCACCGTCGATTTGGGTATGAAGCAGGGGCAGGCTGGTTGCCTGTGCGTCATGGGTGTCGAACCCGCCGATACCAACAAAAAAGACCTGACGATTGACGCCAAGATTGCCTCGCACTGAAATGCTTCTGGCCACCGCAGACAACTGCTGGCCCAGGAAGGTGGTTGGAAATTGAGTGGTCAACGCGGCCGCATTGGCGCTGGCGTCATTGTATAGGGCGTTGGCGTCATAGGCCGCTTGCATCGCTGCGGCCATGTCGCGTTCTAACAAATTGCTACCCATGTAGTTGAGCCCCCGGAAATGGGATTCCGCCGGTATGGACGATGGGCTGCCGTCATTAATTAGATTTTGAACCACCTCAACAGTAGCCGCACCGCCAAGACTAACCTGATATGGGTTTGTCGTTTGCCCGGTCAGGAACAGCTCGTTGCCTAGGCTGGTGATGTTAGTGAACTCTTGGCTTGTGTTCGCGCCCGATGCGACGGCGGCATCAGCGAAGCGGCCACCCCAGCCAAACTGAGCGCCCTCCGGCGAGCTGGATTGCCAGGTTGATTGCTGATCATTGTGAGAGAATAGCCGGGCCGGTAAGGCAACGGACTCCGCATCAAACTGTGTTTTGGTGGTCGCCTGAATGAGCGGTCCAACGTTGCCGACAATGGCGGCGTTGCCCTGCTGAAATAAAGACTGAATGCCAGACAACTGCGGCGGCAGGGCAAATTCCCGTCCGTCAAACGATGAGGCGTTGTCTGGCGACAAAGCGAGCAAATTGGCGCGATCGCGGCTACCGCCCGACGCACTGATCAAGCTCGAACGGATTTGCGCATAGCGGTCGTACGATGACTGATCATAGGGAATGACGGTGTCATGATTATCCATGCCGCCGAGCAAGAAAACGCAGACCAACGCTTTATAGCCGTCAACGCCCGCCGCCTGTGCATGTGACCCGTAGATAGAGCCCAGG
>WLXB01000063.1 GCA_012103295.1 Alphaproteobacteria bacterium
TTGCAGGCACCATTTCAGCGAAGGGGAAGCCAGGGCGCCACATCAGGGAACCGTAGCCAAACACCCAGTACGCGTCAGAGTTTTTCTCAGTGGTCATACCGCCCTTGTAGCGCCACAATCCGGCCCGTCAACCATGCTAACGTAAAGACCATGATCGTTTCTCTCTCTCGCAAAGTGCTGTGGAGCAGTATTGGCGCACTGATCGCCTTGGCGCTGATCTATGGCGGCCTATGGGCGGCGTTGGCATTCGGCGCCCGTGACATCACAGAAGAGTGGATTGCCGAGCAGAGACAGGATGGCTGGGCGATCGCAATGTCCGCCCCCCGCCTAAACGGATTCCCGGGCTGGCCAGTGGTCGTCTTCGATGATGTCTCTGTCACAGCCCCCCTTGAGGAGGGCGCGTGGTCGTGGTCGGCAGAAAGTGTCACGCTTGTACCCGCAACATTCGATCTGACGCAGCTGACAGTGCGCACACCCGGTCGTCATACGTTCAATGCGCCTTGGGCAGCAAACGGGCCGTTGATTGCCGACGCCGGACGCGCTGACTTCGAGATTGATTTAGACTCCCATGGGCGATTGCAGCGTGGTCGTGTCTTGATTGAAGATGCTGAAGTTTTAGACGCCAAACGGATACCACTGGTCCGGACATCCCTACTCGATCTTAAGCTAGCTCTCGCCGACACGATGGGCCAAACAGACGACGTATTCGCCCGATTCTCTGGCATCAGTAATAATCTGCGGCCAGCGATGAATCTCCGCCCTTTCGACCCGGTGATTAGGACGGTGCAGTTGGATGCGGATTTGGTTGGCGAAATTCGACCAGGGCGATTGCAAGATGCGCTTGAAGCGTGGCGTCAAGGCGGCGGCACGCTGGAGGTGCGTCGCATTCTGCTCGACTGGCCTCCCCTAACGATAGACGCGGGCGGCACCGTCGCACTTGATGAAACATTGCAGCCAATTGCCACATTCACGACTCGCATTTCTGGATTCAATGAAGGCCTGCGCGCTCTAGAGACCACCGGGACAATCCAACCGGGACAAGCGGCATCGGCCCAGGTCATTTTAGGATTGCTAGCGAAAACACCACCGGGCGGAGAGGCGCCAGAACTACAGGTACCACTGTCTGTTCAGAATCAACGACTAACGGTCGGACCGTTCGAAGTCATGGATGTCCCCGCCATACGCTGGGAGTGAGGTGTTAGAGCGAATCCGGCGGGTTACCATAGTCGATAACCCAAGACTCCTCTGCCGCTTGAGCCGTCCACGTCTGCATCGCAGGCAAATTGAGGATCGCATCCGCATAGGAATTGCACGTCGCATCCATATCGATGGCATAAGTCTTAAACCGCGTCACGACGGGCGCGTACATGGCATCGGCGATCGTGAAATCACCGAACAGAAAATCTCCGTCGCCGCCGAACCGGCTGCGGGTGTCGCGCCAAATATCTTGGACGCGATTGATGTCTTTAGTGATGTCGGCCGCCCATACCCGCGCTGGGTAGGTCTTACTTAAATTCATATTCATTGTCCCGCGCATGGCGCTAAACCCGGCGTGCATTTCCGCGGCGATGGTGCGGGCGTGCGCTTTGGCATGGGGATCGGTCGGCCACCAGAGCCGGTCATAAAACGCATCGGCCAAGTAATCCAATATTGCCAAGGACTCCCACACGGTGATGCTACCATGGTGCAGCACCGGCACCTTGCCCGCCGGCGAATGCTTGCGAATCTCCGACGATGTCGCATCCTGGTGGAGCGGGATGACAATTTCGTCGAACGGTACATCGAAGTGAACCATCGCCAGCCAAGGCCGCAGCGACCAAGACGAATAGGTTTTGTTGGCAATCACGAGGGTGAGGTCGGTGGCCATATCGTTAATCCGCCTGCTTCGCATCAATAATGCCGCGCCGAATTTTACGAGTCCGAGCAAACAAATCTTCCAGGGCATCCCCTTCCCCGCGCCGGATCGCCCGCTGCAACGCAGTCAAATCTTCTGAGAACCGTTGCAGCGTTTCGAGAGTTGCGTCCCGGTTATTCAAAAAGATGTCACGCCACATCACCGGATCAGACGCGGCGATGCGCGTAAAATCGCGGAAGCCCGATGCGGAATACTTCACCACTTCTTGGCGCAAGTCATCTTCGAGATCGGTCGCCGTGCCGACGATGGTGTAGGCGATGAGATGTGGCAGGTGAGATGTGATCGCGAGCACCATGTCGTGGTGAGACGGCGTCATCGTATCGGCCATTGCACCCATAGCCTGCCACAAGGCTTTCACCTTCTCGACCGCGTCGGTATCTGTCTCATCCGTCGGCGTTAGGATTGTCCAGCGGCCATCGAAAAGTTCCGGAAATCCTGATTCGGGACCCGAGTCTTCCGTGCCAGCAATAGGATGTCCAGGCACGAACGGGTTCTGTTCGCCGAGGTGCGGCGTAACCGCATCGACCACCGCCTGCTTGACCGAGCCAACGTCGGTGACGATGGCTCCGGGCTTCAACGCCGGGGCAATGGCCTGCGCAATAGCGCCGTAGCTTCCAATGGGAGTCGCGATCACAACAAGGTCAGCGTGCTCGACCGCCACCGCAGGGTCTTCGAAGGCTTGGGACGCGATACTCAATTCGAGTGCTTTACTTCTAGTCTCCTCTGAGCGCGCGCACGCAACGATCTCGGATACGAGTCCGTCAGCCATCATACGACGGGCCATACTCGAACCGATCAAGCCGATACCGATGAACGCGACTTTTTCAAATAGGGCGTCAGCCATCGCTGCCTCCCATAAATTGCGTTAGTGCGTTCAAGACCGCTTCCATTTCTTCGTCGGTGCCGAGGGTGATGCGCAGGTAGTTCGGCAGACCGTAGTTTTCGACCCGGCGCACGATCATACCCTGACTCTGCAAAAACGCATCAGCATCAGCCGCTGATTTTCCCGGTACATTTGGGAATTCGGGTAAAACAAAATTACCGGACTCACCGGTTACGCCCAATCCCAAGGCGCGCAAACGCTGGACGGCAACACCCATCCAGCGTGCATTGTGATCTCGCGCCGTATCTGTATGGGCAACATCGCGCATCGCTGCGGCCGCAGCGGCGGTCGCTGCCCCATTGACGTTGAACGGACTCCGCAGGCGTTCCAGGGTTTCGATGATGGATCGCGGCCCAAAAGCCCACCCGACGCGCAAACTGGCCAGACCATAGATTTTAGAGAAAGTCCGTGTCATCAGCGTGTTGGGCGTGCTTTCCGCCAGCGCGCGACCACCATCGTAGTCGGACCCGTCCATGAACTCTGCATAGGCTCCATCGATAACGAGAACGATGTCTTCGCGCAGGGCATCGCGTAGCCGCACGAGGTCTGCAGACGGTAGCACGGTTCCGGTCGGGTTATTCGGATTGGCGATAAAAACAAGCTTGGTGGCATCTGTCACGGCGGCAAGGATGGCATCAATGTCCGCGGCCAAGTCGGCTTCCGCCACGACAACTGGCGTGGCGCCGACGCTGCGGGCGTAAATGCCGTACATCAGGAACCCATGCGCCGTATGGATGACCTCGTCGCCGGGCCCAGCATAGGCGCGACAGGCCAAGCACAGAATCTCATCGGAGCCAGCGCCACAGATCAATTGCGCCGGGTCCAATCCATGCACCTCAGAGATGGCTGCCTTCAAATCCGTCGCATTGCCGTCCGGATAACGGACCAATCCGGCCGCCGCGTCGCCATAGGCCTTCGTTGCCGCCGGGCTTGGGCCTAGGGCACTTTCGTTGGACGACAATTTAATGACCCGATCGTGCCCCGTAAGGCTCGACTTACCGCCCTCATAGAGAGGAATATCCATGAGTCCGGCGCGGGGCTGCGGGAGCGCCATGGTGCCTACACCCGTGTTGAAAAGAACCGAATTCGCGTCAGTCTTAGTTGCATGGCTGGGCGAAATCAAAGAAAACATTGACAGAGCAGCCACTTACGGCTGTTTTGGCTGATTCTCGAGATGCATTATGAGGCTTTGAATAAGGTTTAGCATGAGCGATGCGGACACCCGTTCTGATGAGGCCATAGCCCCCAGGCTCACCCTGGAGGGTCCTTTGGTGCTGCAGTCAGGAGTCTCGCTCTCACCCGTGACCATCGCCTACCAGACCCACGGCACCCTGAACGCCGAAAAATCGAACACTATTGTCCTCTGTCATGCCCTAACCGGTGACCAATACGTAGCAGGGCCACACCCTACCACCGGCAAGAATGGGTGGTGGCACCACCTTGTCGGCCCGGGCAACGTCATCGACACGGATCGATACTTTGTCGTTGCAACAAATGTCCTCGGTGGGTGCATGGGGTCGACAGGGCCCAAGGAAATAGATCCAGAGACCGGACGGCCCTACGGGCTACAGTTTCCTGTCATCACCATTCGCGACATGGTCCAGGCGCAGGCGCGCCTTCTTGACCAGCTCGGCATAGAAAAAGTGTTCTGTGTTGCTGGCGGTTCAATGGGTGCCCTGCAAACCCTTGAATGGGCTCATCGCTTTCCCGACCGCATCACGGCCGCCGTGCCAATTGCGGGATCCTACCGACACTCAGCGCAGAACATCGCCTTCAACGAGGTTGGACGCCAAGCCATCATGGCTGACCCAGATTGGCGCCAAGGCAATTACCTGGAAGAAGATGTAGTTCCAACGCGTGGCCTGTCCGTTGCACGCATGGCAGCCCATATCACTTATCTGTCGGAGCCCGCCCTGCACCGGAAGTTCGGGCGTAAACTGCAGGATCGGGACAACCTAACCTATGGCTTCGACGCTGACTTTCAGGTCGAGAGTTACTTGCGTCATCAGGGGTCCACGTTTGTTGATCGGTTTGATGCGAACTCGTACCTCTACATGACCCGGGCGATGGATTACTTTGACCTGGCTGAGGAGAACGGTGGGAACCTAGCCAATGCGTTTAAGGATACGCCGGTACGATTCTGCCTGATCTCTATCAGTTCTGACTGGCTGTTCCCAACCTCGGAGAGCCGGGAGATCGTGCACGCCCTGAACGCCAATGCGGCCAAGGTCAGTTTTGTCGAGGTTGAATCGGATAAGGGTCACGACGCGTTCTTGCTCGATGAGCCCGAATTTCATGACACACTGCGGGGGTTTCTTGACGGTGTCGCGCGCGCAACCGGCCTTGTTGACAATGCACAAGGAGAGAGTGTGTGACCGACGCTCCCTCAAAACTTCCAGCCCACGACAAGGCAAGTATCCGGGTCGACCTCCAGCTCGTCGCCGATCAAATCAAGCCGGGCAGCCGTGTCCTTGACGTCGGCTGCGGCGACGGCATGCTGTTGGCTTATCTCAGAGACTTCAAACAAGTGGATGGGCGTGGGCTTGAGCTTTCTATGGCGCGGGTAACTGGTGCCGTACGCGAAGGACTCGCCGTTATTCAAGGAGACCTCGAAGCGGACCTAAAACACTATCCTGCTGATGCCTTTGACTATGTGATTCTAAGTCAGACCCTACAAGCGACCCACAATCCGAAAGAAGTTTTGGAAGGCCTGCTGCGTCTTGGCACGCATGCAGTGGTGTCTTTTCCTAACTTCGGTCATTGGAAAGTCCGGTTGGCCTTGTTGCTGACAGGTCGCATGCCCTCGACGCCGACATTGCCCGAGGAATGGTACAACACCGAGAACATCCATCTCTGCACCGTTAAGGACTTTTTGTCTTTGGTGGATGAACTAGGGGTCACCATCGAGGAAGGATTCGCCCTGGATGGAAACGGTCAGAAGAGACGCTACAAGGCGACAGGGTGGCTTGCGAACTTGTTTAGCCAGCAAGCCCTATTTGTTTTGCGGCGCTAACTCTGCCGGTTGGCAATACGGGCCGGGGCGGCATTGCCCGGGACAAACACATAGTCTTTCAGTTTTTTCGCGCCGACAGCCTGCGGTGGTGCGGCGTAGATTTGTTTCGTCGCCTCGACGATATTCACCCCGGCGATCGTCGGAAAGAAACGCCGCCCGATCCGTTCGACAGCCAATGACCAGGACGTAAATAACGGCCACCACAACGGCGGAAAGAACAACGCCGTAGATTTTTCAACAGGCGCGAAGAAGACATCCCTCAGTAGCCGGTTGAGTTGGGTCATCGAGTAAGGGCGGCCGTGGGCGAAGGGCGTTCGCTCTATCCGCGCCCAGACACCGCGCCGATTGGGCACGATCACGACAAGCCGGCCACCGTCAGCCAAAACGCGCCAGCACTCACGGAGAAGGTCTCGAAACTGCGCGCTACTTTCTAGCGCATGAACCAGGACGATACGGTCGAATAGCCGGTCCGCAAATGGCAGCGACCCATCGTCGGCCAGAGCAACCAGACCAGGTTCGGCTGTCGGCCAGTGCATGACCCCTTGTGCCGGTGGCATGACGGCTGCGACTCTCTCCGCCTCTTCCTGAAATTGAGACAGTACAGGAGTAGCGAAACCAACTCCGAGAACCCGCTGCCCCCGCACATCGGGCCACAGGGCGCGAAGCCGCTGGCGCAGCACACGGCGAACCAACCGACCCAACGGTGCTGCGTAAAAATCCCGCAAATCTAGGACATCAACCCACATGGGGCGGTTTTAGCACAGGCCGTGCCAGTTCGCGCAGGACGCGGCGCAGCCTGCGCTTATCCTTGCGTGAGGAGCCTGAATCGTCGAAACTCGCACCCGTGGCGGAACGGGCCGACCGTTTCAGCCGTTGGTATGATACTGGAGCCTGCTTTTCGGCCAAAAGTGGCGGCGTTCTAGGGGTTTTGCGAGCGCCGCAGCTTCGAATCGCGGGCTGTTCGACAAGGGGAAATGGGCATGACGTCCAAAAGTATTCTGTCTCAAATGCGGGGTTTCACCCTGATCGAAATTTCCATCGTGCTGGTGGTGATCGGGCTGCTGCTGTCTGGCGGGCTCGTCGCGCTGGCACCGGTGATTGAGAACGCCAAGAGAACTGAGTCGAAAAATCAACTTACAAAGATCGAAGACGCATTGCTGCTATGGGTTATACAATCCAATGGTTGCCTGCCATGCCCAGCGGATGGAACCCTTACAGGTGCAAGCGCAAACAATGGTCTCGGCTTGGTAAATGCTGGAACGCAACAGACAGGGCCGACTTGCCCAGCGGACGGGTCGGCATGCGACATTCAACCCATTGCGATCAACCATGCAGGTGCCGTGAACACAAACTACGCCGGGGTCACCCCATGGCGCACGCTGGGGCTTTCAGAAGCTGATACAATAGACGGTTGGGGAAACAGAATTGCTTATGCCGTTAGTGACACACTGCTCATCGATCTTACCGGTGGGGGAGAAGAACCTCTTGAAAGACAAGCTGGTACACCGCCAACCTTTGGGGTTGGAGCATTAACAGTAACAGACACCGCTGCTGCAAATATCACGACAACGGCGGCGTATGTTCTTGTTAGCCGCGGGTCCGACGGCGCATTCGGTTTCAAAATTAGTGGCCCGGGCACCGGAGGTGCGAAGGAAGATGGACTTGGAACCGCCGGTGGAATTCAAGGCGACAATGCCGATGCTGACGACATCTATGTTCAAGGTGACCCAATAGACATAAATGGCGCGGGCTATTTCGATGACATTGTCCAATGGAAAACTGGACCAGTCATTACATTTCAATGCGGCTCGGGTGCCTGCGGCAACCCTTGAGTATTGGTCTGTTTCGGGCGACTAAACGGGTAGTCTTTCCCTTGCCATACGCCCTGATTGGCGGCACTCTAGGCCCTACTTTTCGGGGCATTTGAGCCCGGCTTACGGTTCCATTTAAGGGTACAAAATGCCGGCTCTGACGGGGGACAGCCTGTATGGGCAATCGCGATTTATACAATAAAAACAAACGGTTGAGTGGCGTAGCGGGAGCGTTGAGCTTCGCGATTTTTGCTCTTTCTGACACCTCAGCGACCGCCCAGTCGATCGGGTCGGCAGCAGATGCTCTGGTTTGCCAGCGCAACGTTCAATCGAACGAGCGCTTACAGCGTATCCCGCAGGGCCTACTCGCCGCCATTTCCCTGGTTGAATCTGGTCGCGGCGTCGGACCAGGCGGCAGCACCGTCGCTTGGCCATGGACGATTAATGCAGCGGGCGAAGGCCAGTACTTTGACACCAAAGAAGAAGCCATAGCGGCCACGCGACAGCTGATCGAGGACGGTTTGCGCAGCATCGACATCGGATGCATGCAAATTAATCTACGTTATCACCCTGACGCGTTTGCCTCTATCGAGCAGGCCTTCGACCCTGCACGCAACGTGGCCTACGGCGCTTCGTATCTTCGCCAATTGCATCGCCTACAAGGATCTTGGCCCAAAGCGGTTGAACGCTACCACAGCTCCGAGGATGGCCGGCGCGCCGAGTACCGCGAAAAAGTTATTTCCACGTGGCGCGATGACGCCCGTCGCCTAATAATGAACGCTGTATTGGCTGAAGACACAGACACACCTTATCACCGAGCCGTTAAAGATTTTGCGGCTGGCCGCTATGAAGCTTCGCTAAAAAAATACCAAGAGATACTAAAGGACAAAGCCGACGATAGATTGGCACTCCTTGGCATTGCGATGGCGAGCGATAGGCTTGGGCGTGTGGCCGAATCCGCCGCAGCCTATGATCAATTTCTAATCAACGAGCCAGAAAACCCCGCCATTCTAAGCCGTGTCTTAGAATACACCGCTGTAATGACTCCCAATGATGCCATTGCACGGCTCGAGCGCTTGGCAAATTCCGGCGTTGATGAACCCTCGCTGTTGGCGACACTCGGTGACCTCAAGGGCAAATTGGGACAAACGGAGTCGGCGCTATCTTACATGGGCGCTGCGATCCAACGAGCGCCAGATATTGCTTTGTATCACTTGAATGCAGGTGTACTGGCCGACCGCCTCGATCGCCCGGGACAGGCCGTCGCGTACTATGGCGAATTTATCCGCCTGTTCGAATTGCAGCCGGTCTTTATTGACACGTCTGTTGATGGTGTGCGGGAACGGGCCCGCTACCTTCGCGCACGGCTCTAGTGCAACCAAACGTCGGCGCGAAAACGGCATGCGTATCGCGCCATCAAAGACAGACATAAATTAAGAGACAATAAGGGAAGCGCATCCATGGAAATCACTGAACTCCTGGCTTTTGCCCAGAAAAATAAAGCTTCTGACCTTCACATCGTAGGAGGCAAAGAGGCGATGGTTCGGATCGATGGCGGTTTGAAAGGTATCAAAACCGGACCCATTGATGCGGATACAGTTAAGAACATGCTGTATTCTGTTATGACAGAAGAACAGCGCTCAGATTACGAAGCAGAAAAAGAAATCGATTTCGCTATTGCCTACGGCGAAGAATCGCGTTTTCGGGTTAACGCCTACACCACCACGACCGGATCCGCGGCAGCCTTTCGCGAAATCCCAACTAAGATACCTTCTCTGGAAGACCTGAACGCGCCTGACATCTTCAAGCGGTTTGCCGAGATCGAACGCGGCATGGTTCTCGTCACCGGGCCAACGGGATCAGGAAAGTCGACCACACTCGCGGCGATGGTCGACTACATGAATGCCAATACGGACAAACATATTCTGACTATTGAAGACCCTGTGGAGTTTGTTCATTCGTCTAAACAGGCTCTGATTAATCATCGCGAAGTGGGTCGACACACCCAGTCATTTGCCCGCGCGCTGAAGAGTGCGCTGCGGGAAGACCCTGATGTCATTCTCGTTGGTGAAATGCGAGATCATGAAACGATCTCACTTGCGCTAACAGCGGCAGAAACGGGCCACCTTGTCATGGGAACGCTACATACGAGTTCTGCGGCCAAAACTGTTGATCGTATTATTGATGTGTTCCCGGCAGGCGAGCAGGGAATGGTACGCGCCATGATCGCTGGTTCCTTACAGGCCGTTATCAGCCAGGTCCTGCTAAAGAAGGCTGGTGGTGGGCGTGTCGCGGCTCACGAAATAATGGTCGGTACAAACGGCATTAGAAACCTAATTCGCGAAGCCAAAATTCCGCAAATTTATTCCATGATTCAAGTCGGCCAGCGATATGGCATGCAGACTATGGATGAAGCACTAAAACGGCTGACGGACGAAGGCTTAATTGACAGCGAAGCGGCCGCAGAAGCCATTGCTATGACGAAGGATGACGGCGATACGGTTGAGCAAAGCGCCGGTGGCGCTGCACAACCCGCGCCGGCCGCACCGCCGCCTCCGGCAGCAGAGCCAGCCGCTAAGAAATCGAAATCATTTTTCTAAATAACGAAACAGAACGTTAGAGCCCAACAAGAGGCTCTTACTTTCCTATAGGGGGATACACGAATGGCGGATGCTCGGTTTGAGGGCTGGCTAAAAGCTTTGGCGGGGCCTGGCGGTTCCGATCTCTATGTAACAGCACATGCAGCACCAATGTGGCGGGGCGACGACGGCTTCAAACCCCTTGAGGATAAGCCTCTGACGCCAGAGGATGTCGATTCAATCATCGGCTCATTCCTCAATGCCAAGCAAAAAGCTGAATTTGACGAAACCGGCGAATTCAACATGGCGTTGGTCATGGACGGTGTTGGCCGTTTCCGGCTCAATCTTTTTCAACAACGTCAGATGCCTGGCATTGTCGCCCGAATCATTCGAACCGACATCCCGTCTCTAGAGACACTGAAGCTTCCTAGTCTTTTAGGCGACCTCGTAATGGAGAAACGAGGGCTTATATTCGTTGTTGGCGGCACTGGGTCTGGTAAATCAACAACGCTGGCTTCCATGATTGCGCATCGCAATGAGTCAGCGCCTGGCCACATCATAACAATTGAGGATCCGGTCGAGTTTGTTCACGACCACAAACAGTGCCTGATCACTCAGCGAGAGGTCGGGGTCGACACAGAATCTTTTGATGCTGCGCTCAAAAATACACTTCGCCAGCACCCGGACCTGATTCTTATTGGTGAAATTCGTGACATGTCGACAATGGAGCACGCCATCAACATCGCCGAGACAGGGCACCTGGCCATGACAACCTTGCATGCGAATAACGCCAACCAGGCGATTGAGCGGATCGTGAATTTCTTCCCGCAGGAGATGCATCATCAGGTTCTGTTGAACCTCTCTCTTAACTTGCGCGGGATTATTTCTCAGCGCTTAGTCCGCAAAGACGCGGGCGGGCGGGCGGCGGCGCTCGAGATTCTGCTTAATCAGGGCTACATCAAGGAACTGATCGGCAAAGGTGAAGTGAAAGAACTCAAGAGCATCATGGCCGAGAACGAGCACAACGGCATGCAGACCTTCGACCAGGCCCTCATTAAGCTATGGCAGGCCGGTGATATATCTGAAGAAACCGCCATCGGAGAGGCCGATAACGCTGGCGATATTAAACTCCAGATGAAACAAGCGAGTGTGGGTGGCGAAGGCGGCGGCTTAAGTGACGTCGATACGTCAAAGCTCTCCCTATAGTCACGGTTAGTGGGGCGAGACGTTCTCCCCGAATAACAGCTTCTAAGCGGCCCGATCCGATGAATTGGATTGGGCCGCATCGCTTTGATCAATAGCGGTTAAAAATGCCCGCTCCAAATTCGGTGATTCATACTGCGCAATAAAATCACCTGGGGTGCCTAAAAATATTAAGCGACCACCGTGAATGATGCCAATCCGATTACAGATTTCCTCAATATCGGCGAGAATATGCGAGCTAAAAAATACCGTACGCCCCTCGCCCCGCGCCTCTAGCAAGCGGTCTTTCAAAAGAACTCGGGATCGGGGGTCAAGGCCACTCATGGGCTCATCAAGAATCATAAGCGGGACCTTCGCCAGGACAACGCCAATGAGACCAAGTTTTTGCCCCATTCCCTTCGAGTATGTGCGAACGCGCCTATCTAAAGCCTCCGTTGGAAAGCCCAAACCGGCGGCGATGAATTTTGCTCGGTCTTTATCGATTTTCTGATCGAAGTAACTCAGCAGAAGGGAAAGGTGCTCCCAGCCGCTAAGCTGGGGGGCCGGCATAAACTTCTCAGGCAGATAAATCATTTGCCTGCGCGACAAGGCCTCATGGTTGGGCTGACCGTAGAAATCGACCGCGCCTATAGATTGGCCCAGCGACAAAATTGAACGAATAAGGGTCGTTTTGCCTGCACCATTGAGACCGATCAGGCCGAAAACTTCGCCGTCCTTTAGCTCAAAATTGATGTCCGAAAGGACCTGAACCTTGCCATAGGAAGCTGAAACACTTGAGATACGAAGTGGTGACAGAGCGTCGTCGTTCGTCAATCCCATTGGCCTTCCAGAATGACGCCCGTTTGGCTAATGAATGTCTGGTTCGGCTCTAAGCGAACCGGGCGCATGCCGGTAGCACTGAGCGGAACGATCATCTCAACATGCGCAGAATTAATGCCAACAACTTCAAATGAGTCGACTTCCTGATTTGGGCTGATGGGTAGACCATTGATCCAAATCGTCCACTCTTTGGGACTAAAATACAAAATGGAGGACAAAAATAGGTTAGCCTGTTCGATAGCCTCCGTACGAATAACCTCTTCTGTCACATCACCACCAGCAATGCGACTTTGAATGTCGTTAAGCTCATCAATTGTAAACATCAGCGTATCTGGAACGTTGGACGCTCCAAAAACACTGTTCTCCGCGTCAGACACCGCTTCTTCACCTTCATCTTGCGCAACTACAGGAAGCGAAGAACTCAAAAAAATCGCAGTCAGCAGGCCAAACATGGATGCTTTTGCAAATGCCGCAACAATATTTGTCATTGCTCGGCCTCCCTATTCGCCTGTGCGGTTCGCCACGAGAAGTCGATCGTTCCACTTACAATCCCTGCATTTCCGCCAATCGCGACATTGTTGAGCATATCTGTGGTGATCATCTCCGCCCGTTGAAGCTCAAATTGACGCACCACCACTGTCCCAGGAATAGTGCGAATGAGTTGCTCAATAAATGCGTAGACGGGACGATCAAGTGGTGCCCCAACATCCAAACGAATTTCCTCTACATGAAGCGTGTATGCATCGGCGGATGATGATGCCTGCCCTCGGCCACGATCAATCTCGCCTGTCGCTGCAAAATTGTAGTTTAAGGATGTCAAACCGTTTTCTAACGCAACGGTTTGCATTTGTCGGGCAGCAGCACGACGCGTGTGAGGAATAATTTCGTCGCTGGCCATTGCTTCTTCGAACTGGCGTTCATTTTCAACAACAAAAACGTAATCGTCTTTGGCGCGGCCTATTGAAGGTTGGGTTGTCCTAAGCTCGTTATTCAAACGCCGATTCTCAGCCATCGACTCATCGAGGCCACTTGATAAAAACGGAAACGTCCCAATAAACAATATGAGAAAGAACGCAATGATACCGCCCGCAATTAGGACCGGAATAGGAACTTCAGATAGCTTCATTGCCCCACCCTCGCAATTCTAAACTCGGTATAAAATGGCTCATCGGCACCGACCGAGGCACCGGCCGAATCCGACCCATCGCCCCCGTCATCAAACAACCCCCCGGAAAGCCCCTCTTCCGCCTGGGCCGCGACAGGTTCCACCGTCATTTCCACTTCAAAACCGTCCTCGAAGTTCTCTATTAGTCGCTCTTCCAACGATGCCGCAACCTGCACCGCTTCGTCGGCTGTTGTGATGACCTCATCAAGCCTCATCCTTACGTCAACAGTGTAAGTCGCAGCACCACGGGCCGCACTTCGATTACGGCCACCGGCGGCAGCTTGCTGCTCCGTATTAAAGGTCAGCCCAAGCACAACCGCGTCGCCATCAAGAGACCTGAACAAACCATTGAGCATCGGGGTCAGATCGATCTGCCCAGATTTCATCGAATCTAGAACATCGAATACGTTGCGCATATTCGATGCAGAGTAAGGCAAAGTGGCCAGAGTCGCTTCTTCCTGCGCAAGAGTGGCACGCGCACCATTTAATTCATTCAGCAACTGTGCATTTTCGGAATTGATATTGGACGTCTGGAATAAGGTCCACCCGATCCAACCCAAACATCCGACGATGCTCGCAGCAGCGGCATAGGGCGCCAGCAAGAAAGCAAGGTCGCGAAGATCGTCTTTAGCATCTCCCAATGCCACGGAACGGGTCAAAGGAAGTAGCGGTGTGCGCTTCGATGAGAACCACGCGGCATGCAAAACGTCGCAATAGGGTTGATCTTCTCGGCCAATTGAACCAAGACCCAACTCAACTGCAGCCTCATGCGGAGTTTTCATGGTCACAGACCTCGCGACACTCCACTCAAGGTTAGACATCGCATCACGGTTTTCCGGCGCGGTAAGAATAACCAAATCCAATGTATCGCTGGCAACGTATCCGAGACGTTTGATATAGGTGACAGTCGCTTCAAAATCCCGGCGAATCATGTCGGCAAACTCTTCGGGTGGAGTCTCGGGTGGTGGCGCGGCCGTAAGACGCGTAAGACAAAGGTCGCCATTTTTTTCGATGATCTGGCGGAAACCACCTGTCGCATTTACACCAATAAGGTGGCGCCAGTGATTGCCTTCTTCGACCTCGGGTGTTTCTTCAGGCAATAGCGCTTTAACGATATCGACGTTCTCAGACGCGATCGCAAAAAAGCCTCGCGTATCGTTTGGCAGACTTTCAACAAAATCAACCCAACCCGGAACACGTCCATCGAGAGGAACCGACGCAAACTCGTAAAGAAGTGAGCGAGAATTTTCGCCTTCACCAATTAATCGGGCACCCCGAAGGTTGATACCCGGAAAGGCCATATTGATATGTCGCGCCATCACTTTGCGGCGATCCAAGACATTAACTTTGGGGACGTCTTGCTCTTCCCGCGCCTGATCTAGCGTATCAAAGATCACAGACACTGCCGCTCTTTTGTCTTCTGCAAAAGCCTCGCCGAGTTCTTCATGGGCAAGCTGCGGGTCGGGCGAAGCTAGCCACGCATTCACAACCTTCTTATTCACAATTCTAGTGAGGACAACATTGTCATCCCCGATACTTAGAACGAATTGGCTCCTTGCCATGCGTCCTTCCCCCTTGCCGAGACCCAGTGTTTAACTGAGATTCCCTAAACTATCGTAGATTGGTCCCATAACACCGATAACGATCCATCCCATGATAACACCAGAGATAACCGTCATGGCAGGCTCAATCAGCCCAATCATAGCATCAATACCGTCGTCGACGTCTTTATCATAGAAGTCCGTGACATTGCCCATCACGCCGCCAAGATTACCACTATCTTCACCGATCTTGACCATGCGCAGCACTAGACTTGGAAATTGTCCAGAATTCCGCATCGCATCGGACAATGGCTCGCCATTCTGAACCTGCTCACGCACCACTTTCATTGATTCTTCAAGGCACCGGTTAGAGACCACTCTTTGAGCCGTCTGCAGACATTCCAGTATCGGAACGCCGCTTGCAAACATAACAGCAAAAAAGTGGCAGAAACGCGATAGAGCAAGCTTGGAAATCAAATCGCCGAAGACAGGGATGCGAAGCGAAAAACATGAAATCAGATAACGCAAATGGTCTGACGACTTCACAGCCGCCCATACGACGGTAAAAATGGCGATAGGCGTGATCACCAAAATATACCAACTCGAAACAAAGAAATCAGACGTCGCAATTAGAGCCATAGTTATTGGCGGCAACTCTTGACCATTAGATCTCAAGAACTCAACGATCCCAGGAACGACAAAGGTCATCATAAACCCAAGCATCAAAGAGATGACGACCAAAACAATCAGTGGGTAACGTGAAGCTTTTTTTATCCGAGTCCTAATGGCATCGTCCCACTTCGTATGGCGAGTCAAATGCTGAAAAGATGCTGTCAAATTGCCGCTTTCTTCACCGGCAGCAATCAGGGAGGCGTACATCTCGCCAAACACTTTGGGATGACGTTCAAAGGCCTGAGACAACGGAACACCTTGGCTGACATCGGCGAGAATTTCTGATGTTAAGTCTCTCAGCCGCGCCGTATCCGTGCTATCGCGAACATCCGTAAGTGAGTCAATCAAGGGCACACCCGCAGCTTGTAGCTGTTCTAGGTGGACAAAAAACTGAATCTTCTCGCGATTGGATATGCCTTTTGACAAGGCGGAACCAAGCCCCTTGTCCTTGATCTGCTTCTGATCAATGAGCATGAGGCTCGACTGCTCCAATTGCTGGTACAGATCAGTCTCATTATTGGCGCTCAATTTACCCCGGACAGTCCGCCCAGCGTTATTGATGGCCCGGTAGGCGTACTGTGGCATCTATAAAAGCCTATCCGTGAAGTCGACAACTTTGATCGCCGCAGCGACGCTGGTTACACCGCCTAGGACCTTGGTCGTTGCATCATCAACAATGGGGACAAAGCCGGCTTCTTTAGCGGCCGTCTTAATTTGGGAAAGCGGTGCTTCCTGCAGAACAAGTTCATCAACCGCGTCGTTAAAGGGAAGAATTTCAGAAACGGCAACACGCCCTGTGTAACCCGACTTCCGGCAATCGTCACAGCCAACCGCATGAGCGATTTGCGGCGGATTGGCTGGGTCGACCACAAGAAGCTTGCATTCCTCCTCAGTCGCCGTGCCCATTTCCTTGCAACTCTCACACAATTTACGAACCAGGCGCTGAGCGATAATGCCGATGATGTTATTGGCCATCAGGCTAGGCTTAAGGCCAAGATCAATCAAACGAGGGATACAACCCGCCGCATCGTTGGTGTGGAGTGTGGTGTAAACTTGGTGACCGGTCATAGCCGCACGAAGCGCCATCGTGGCCGTCCCTGAATCACGAACCTCACCCACTAGAATGATGTCTGGATCCTGACGCATTAGAGTCCGAATACCATCTGAGAAACTAAGAGAACTTCCCTCGCGCACCTGGGCTTGCCGGATCAGTTGAAGCTCATATTCAACCGGGTCCTCAAGGGTCATGATATTCACATCAAGCGAGTTGATGTAATTCATCATGGCGTAGAGCGTCGTGGTTTTACCGGACCCGGTCGGCCCCGTGACAATAATGATGCCTTCGGGGCGCTTGGTCATTCTGTCGATAAGATTGAAATTGTGCTCTGTGTACCCGAGCTTATCAATTGTCACCAAAGCCTGTGACTTATCGAGAATACGTAGAACAACGTTCTCACCGTGAATGGTCGGCAATGACGACACACGGAAGTCGACCTTGCGGCTACCAACTTCCAACGTGAAACGACCATCTTGCGGATTGAGGCGGTCAGCAATGTTCATACCAGCCATCAATTTAATACGGTGAGAAGCCGCGCCCCAATGGCGTTTGTGAAGCGTTCTAATTTGGGTCATCACTCCGTCAATGCGATAACGCAGACGAAGGAAGTTGCCCTCTGGTTCAAAGTGAAGGTCAGAGCCGCCCATCTTAATCGCATCAAGCAAGATCGCGTTAACCAGGCGAACAAGCGGGTGAAGGTATCCACCTTCAGTTTCTTCGACGTACTCCAGTTCTTCCTCTTCGTTGCCTTCCTCAAGCGATTCAATCTCGCGAAGAATTCCTTCGATAGAAAGTTCGTGACCGTAGTACTGATCGATAGCCTGCTGAACTTCAGTGTCAGAGCACACCAATGGCGTAACGGCTGTTCCGGCAGGAAAGAAGCGTTTAACCTTATCAATGGCGAGAACGTCGTAGATATCGACCATCGCTAAGCGGAGCGACTTGCCGTCGAAGGCAACAGGGAATGCCCGGTAACGCTGTGCGGCTTCTTTCGGGAGGTGGCTAAGCGCTTCTGCTTCCACCACCGTTGAACCAGGTACAAAGCGCTGGAAACCGGAGCTCTCGGCGAGAACAGCAGAGAGGGCTTGTTCGGTAATAAACCCGAGTTCAACCAAAAGTTCGCCGAGCAGTTTGTTAGATTTTTCTTTTTCCTGGAAGGCAACTTCCAGCTGGTCTTTCGAGATCAGACCGCGTTCGACCAGAAGGTCGCCCATCCGGGCCGGTTTTGCACCGCCCGCTGGTGCGTCGGGTTGATTTCCGTCCATGCCTACAGCCCCCTGCTAGATGACCTTAATTGTTGCCAAATCCTATACTACTCTTTGGCAGTTTTCGAGGGCTTATAAGGGTAATTGGGTTGTGCACAGAAGGTATCTTTTATCCGGATCATAGGGCTCGGAATCAGGCTCATCGTAGTGTCCCCAGGCATCGTCAGGGATTTCAGGCAGCCGGGCCGTAGCAACCACGTTGCCGGTGCTTATGACGCCATCATCGAGCTCTTTATCGATTACTTCAGCGGTCAATCCCGGAAGGTTGCTCAGGCATAGGGATCCATCTTCCATCCCCAAATTACCAGAATCTAGCCCGTAAATGCCGCCGAATAGGTTTGATGGTAAGGCGGCCAGGCCTTCCAAACTTGGGTCACCATCAATTTTTCCCGAAAATCTCATATCCCGCCAGGCTGTAAATTGTTCGCCCAGTATATTTTCGCCATCGAGTAGATAACCATCGATAACGTTGTTGTCAGTTAAGTCAGCATAGTTACCAGAAGCATTCCGCGTCCGGGCTTGGTCGCGGCGAAACCTTCTTGGAGCGAGCGGGTCGTCTCCCGGAAGAAAAGAATGATCTTCTCGATAACTAAAAATCAAAAGTTGGGTGGTTTCGACACGACGTGCCGTAAATACGCCACCAACATAGTCAATTCCTTCCTCCGCTTTAAGGAGAAGCAGAAAGACGATTCCGATTAAAACGATATTGATTATAAGCTCGACACCGCCGAAACCGCTGTTGGAACGGATCAGACTACGCCACCTTTGAGTGCGATAAATTGTCCGAGCAAGAGACCAGTTTGGTAACTTGAGGCGCATGGCATACCCCCATCGAAAAATACTAGGAAGACAACTCTATTTTATGGCCAATGATCCAGGTCACCACCCCTATATGGCTTAGGAATACTGCACCCTGTAGAAACAAATCGGGCGCTTCTACAGCGCCCGATTTTCAGAAAACCACGAGAAATCAGTCACCCAACCGGGTGAAGAAAACGCCTACTCGAGCATCTCAAAATAGCCGATACACTGCACTTCCTCGTCGAATGCGAGGTATTCGCCAGTTATATCTTCAACACACCGTCCGATGGGTGTTCCATTACCTGAGGCAACGCGAGTGGTCCCATCTGTACCAATGCCGTCATCCATCTTGATGTCGATTTCGAACATCATCTTAGGTGACATTGACTCGGTCGCCCGACCAACATCGCCAAGGCCTTTCTGCACTCGCAGCCAGTGCGAACGCCGTTCAATATTTGTATCAACGTCATAGTTGCCGTACAGAACGGTTAGGCCAGACCCTTGGATGTCTGATTCAGGAAACGGGCTTCCTTCACCAAAGAAATCTGGCGTCGAATTGGTTAGGATTCGTGTCCCTGAGATAAGCCGGGCCGCGGCCAACTGGTTCCAAAACTCAACATGCTCTTCAGTGTTTGCCGGCTCAGAGGCCAACTCACTGACTCCATCATTATCGCTAACGCCAATAATACCGTCACCACTGCCATCAATCATGTCTGGCCGAAGGCGCTCGGAGGCCCGCTGATAATCGCCAGGCAGAGCGTTGTATTTGTCCGCGAACGAGTTAATTGCAGATCGCATCTCGTCAATCTGCGTAATAATCGCCTTCTGTCGCGAACTTTCAATGACCTCTTGCCCCTTCAAAATGCCACCGATGATCAATCCGATGATGATCAACACAATCGACATTTCGATCAGGGTGAAACCCTGGTCACTGCGTCTTGGCAAGGTGTATATGCCGAGCATGCCTATCCCCCAATTAACACTTCAACTTAACCGACAATGCTCTTCTCGGATGCCATCCGCAATCAATGAGATGACCCGTCGCTAGCAAAATCGGTTCAGGCCTTCGCCGAACTCTCGC
>WLXB01000064.1 GCA_012103295.1 Alphaproteobacteria bacterium
TGGGTAGTCGAGATGGCGGCTGATCGCACGCCATTCGTGTGTCAGGGACAATCCATCAATGTATTCTTGCCATCCGATATCGATAAGTGGGATCTCATGATGCTGCATTGGAAGGCATGGGAGTCAGGCGTTAAGAGCCTGTACTATTGCCGTTCTAAATCGGTCCAACGCGCTGGGTTTGCCGGTGGGGTTGAGGCCGACAACACGCGTGCCTGGCCAGAGGCCGAGTTGGCACTATCGGACCGCACTGACTATGAAGAGTGCCTCGCCTGTCAGTAGCTGTAATAAATAAATCAACATTTGATCTCAGCCATCGGGCTGAACCGGACGAACAATGAACCAGATTACGCCTAAAGTTATCCCAAGCCTTCTCACGCCCAGCCATAGCTACAAGCCATTCCGCTATCCCTGGGCACATGATTTTTGGAAGCGTCAGCAACAGATTCATTGGATGCCTGAAGAGGTGCCTTTAGGTGAAGATTGCAAGGACTGGGCGAACAATCTGACGGATTCAGAGCGCAACCTTCTGACTCAGATTTTCCGGTTCTTTACCCAGTCCGATGTTGAAGTGAACGACAACTATATGGAGCGCTATAGCCGCGTCTTTAAGCCAACTGAAATCAAGATGATGCTCGCGGCGTTCTCGAATATTGAGACCATTCACATCGCCGCTTACGCGTTGTTGCTAGAAACCGTTGGTATGCCGGATACAGAGTTCACGGCCTTTCTTCAATATGAGGAGATGGCCGCGAAGCATGATTACATGCAGAAGTTTACGGTTGATAATCCAGCGGAAATTGCGAAAACGGTTGCTATGTTTGGTGGCTTTACCGAGGGGCTTCAGCTGTTCGCAAGCTTTGCGATGCTGCTCAACTTCCCACGGCAGAATAAAATGAAGGGCATGGGGCAAATTGTATCCTGGTCGGTCCGCGACGAAAGTCTGCATTGCGAAGGTATGATCAAGCTCTTCCACACCTTCTGCGAAGAAACACAGTGTTTAACGCAGTCCGTCAAAGATGAAATCGTTGATTGCGCCAAAACAGTTGTTGAAATGGAAGATAAGTTCATTGAACTCGCCTTCGAGATGGGGCCGATCAACGGCATGACGCCAGAGGACATTCAGGCGTACATTCGCTATATCGCGGATTGGCGTTTGCAGCAGCTCGGACTGCCTCTGGTTTACAATATCAAAGAGCACCCGATTCCCTGGCTGGAAGAAATTCTCAACGGTGTCGAACACGCCAATTTCTTCGAGGCGCGTGCCACTGAGTATTCTAAGAATGCGACGACCGGTGAATGGCATGGCGCCGAGGGTGTCTGGGCTCATTTCGATAAGACGGTTTCCGACCGAAGCCAGGCGCTCGTTTCCTAAATAGCCCTTTTGAGGCTCTAATTGCTTCGGTGTTTCTAGGCAGCCTCGCTATGGTGCCTAAGAAATCTGAGGTATGGCCATGGCACGTTTAGTATTTGTTTTCGTAATCGCACTCTTTGCATCGAACGCATCGGTAAGCTCCGATCTTGATTTACCCCGGCCGCTGGTGATTGGTCATCGTGGGGCGAGCGGCCTCCTGCCGGAGCACACTTTGGAGGCTTACGCCCTAGCCATAGAGCAGGGCGCCCATTTTATTGAGCCAGATTTGGTCAGCACTCAGGATGGCATATTGATCGCCCGCCATGAGAATGAACTCTCCGACACAACGGATGTGGCCGAGAAATTTCCGGGCAGAAAAGCGACCCGTGTTCTCGATGGCAGAGAGGTGACAGGCTGGTTTGCGGGGGATTTCACGCTCAAGGAAATTAGGAGCCTGCGCGCTAAGCAGCGCCTTGCGTTCCGCGATCAGAGCAAGAACGGCAAGTTCGCTATTCCAACCTTTGATGAGATTCTGGCTTTAGTGAGCCGAGAGGGTGCCGCAAAGGGGCGTGCTATCGGAGTGTATCCTGAAACCAAACACCCGACCTATCATCGCAGCATAGGGTTGTCATTGGAGGGCCCCCTTATCACCGCTCTCGAGCGCGCCGATCTGACGCGAAAAAGTGATTGGGTGTTTATTCAGTCTTTCGAGGTCAATAACCTGCGCGACCTGAACGAGAAGACTGATCTTCGGCTTGTTCAATTGCTCGGTTTTGGCGCAGAAATGCCGTACGACCAGGCGTTGGACGGTACCAGTTTGACCTACCAGGACATGATAACGAATAGCGGCCTCGCAGAAATCGCGACATACGCGGACGGAATCGGCCCATGGAAAATCTTGGTTGTGCCGCAGGACCGAGAGGGTAACCCTTTTCCTGCAACGGACCTTATTCCGCGGGCGCATAAGGCCGGGCTTGTGGTGCATGCCTATACGTTCCGAGACGAACCACGGTATTTGATTAAACCCTATAACAATGACCCTATTGCCGAGTACCGGCGGTTTTTTGCTCTTGGCGTTGACGGCGTATTTTCAGATTTTCCATCCACAGCAATGCGCGGATTGCCCTAAGGGCGCGGACTTCAATAATTCTGCTTGATTTATAAAAGTGTCTGCGCAGGAATCTGACAATATCAAAGATCCTGAGAAGGTGTGGTCAGCCATGTTTGATATTTCTGTCGAGTCTGTCTGCCATGTTATTGCCCAGGCGCGGGCGCTGGCCCTGGGTGGGGATGCTGATGGAGAAGAGCATGAACCCGATGCCCACGGGCATGAAGATCTTCTTCATGGCGATACCGATGACGATGATCTTCTCGATGGCGACGATGTTGGCGGAGAGGATGATGTTGACGCGCTAACAGACGATCATGACGAGTTAGTCGATTTTATTGATGGCCTCAACGATGACGAGCAAATCGAGCTTACCGTGATTTCATGGGTGGGTCGGGGTACTTACACAGTTGACGAGTGGGAAGATGCTGCAGAAACAGCACGCCTCGACCATAGCGGCAATACTGCTGAGTATTTGCTGGGGCAGCCACGCATCGCGGATTATCTGGAAGAGGGTTTGTCGCAGCTGGGATTTAGTTGTGAGGGGTAAAAAGACGGTTTGCACCACATCCTTTCAGATGGCACCACTGTGGCGTCCGCTCATCGAGTTTGATGGCCTTACTCGATATGTTCTCGAACAAAGTAGGTGAGAGTTGGAAGATATCACTTTTATTGTCATTTCCTACGAACGGTCTTTGTATCTAAAAAGAATCACAGATTATTTTGCTCAAACGGACGCGAGTATCATTGTCGCTGATGGGTCTGCGCAGCCGCATCCATACACTTTTTCCAAACAAGTTCGATATTTTCATCGACCAGATTTGAACGGCCCAGAGCGCCTGTCTCTGGCGTTATCATTGGTTGAAACGACTTATGTCGCCGCCTGTGCAGATGATGACTTCCTTGTTCTGGATGGTGTTGCTGCCGCTGTAGATTTCTTAGATGGCAATGAAGATTATTCGTGCTGCCAAGGCCTTACGCTTTGCTATCTAATCCCTGAACCTGGAAAGCTAGCTCTCGCACCCAAATACGAAAACCTTGCGCTCGAAAGCTTGAGACGTAACTTTCGAGATGATGTCCCATACAATCGTTTAGAATCATTGTTCAGAAATTTTATGCAGTGGGCCTGGGTAATACACAGGACGGAGCATTATCGAAACACAATTGAGATTGTTCGTGGTCTTGATCGTTTTCATCCCAGTTTCTCTGACCGAATGATTGGTTTTTGGGCGGCATTGCAGGGGAATCTCAAGGTTTTACCTAAGCTTGTTAGCGTCCGAGAGCAGGCACCACCCTACATTCCTTATGACCAAAGTTTTTGCGTTGTACGCGACAGTAGAGACTCTGAGTGTATGGATGATTTCGAAAATCTTTATGCCTATCTTGATCGTGAATGGTCCAGAAAGTTTGGCGATTCAATTGGAGCTGACGCAATCAGTGAGCTGCTTTCCGTTTACTGTGAATCAATAGAGCCGCAAAATCGACCGAAAGTAGGCCAACCAGGTCGACTTATATCGTTTAAAGACGAAGATGATCGGGAAGTTGTGATTATGAGAGAGTTCTGTGGCGAAATTCGACAGCTCATGGGATCGTCCCAAATCGAAATTAGTGACCTATCTCAATTGCACAAAGCAATTTTCTCCAATTTTTCACCAGACATGCTTGTCTCAAAAAAATACCCTAACGGTGACTATCCGCGAATATGATGTGAGGGTTATTTTTTGCTACTTTGCTTTGTAAGCCCTAACGGCGCACTTTTGATATGCGGCGTGCGCCGAGCACCCGACATTCACAGCCGGTATTATATATTGTAGAGCTTTGTTAAAGCCTTTTCAGCCAACCCAGGCGTTGAATCTATGAACGGCTTTTTTTCCTCCGGAGGAGGCATGTCTAACGCTTCGGCGATGCTATGCAGAAGGCTATCCGCATCTTCTGCGAGGACAGCATGTCCGTCGTTTACATAGTCTAGAAATGCGTCGCGGCCCGCCTTGCTAAAGAGAGTTGTTCTGAGGCCAAAGGCGAGCGCTTCAATAGCTACGGACGAGAACGATGTAATATGGTGATCGCTGTGCCGCAAAAGCCAGAAAAGTGGCATGCTTGTGGTGTCCTCAATCTCGAAATTCTGAACTCCAAGTTTTTTAAGATGCGCATCGACTTCCTTTATCGTGTGTCGGCGGAGAGGGTGCATTCTGATCCACCAGGCCCAATCCTCTGGTGCCCGTGCCATCGCATCCAAAACGAATACAGGCAACGGATGAGGGAGTGACTGCAGACTCACAATAATGACCTTCTTGCCTGTGTTTCTGTCTAGCAAAGCCTGTGCTGCAGATTCGTCTGGAAGTGTCCCGCCGCCACCCTTCCACAGGTCAAACCACGGATTGCCGCCAACAATTGCGCCATGCTTGCTGCAATCTGGATTCAGGTCGACGTCGATGTCCTGCTTGGTTTGATTTCCCCAGCACCAGATTTTGTCTGGTACTGTTTCGTAACCTTTCGGTGGTGCGGCAGTCATTTGAGTATAAAGGCCATGAAGCGGGCCGAGGCGGCCATGCTGCACATCTATTGTTGGTATGCCAAGGCGGCGTGCTGCGAGGACGAGACCCATGCCCAGGGGGTGGTAGTACACAGACAGAAATATGACTTTTGGTTGGAGTCGCACGAGCACAGTTTCGAAAAGACGGCTGAACCAAAATATTTTTTCCATCCCTTCGTTTATCGTGTCTTCTGTGACAACCGCATTCAGGGATAAATCAGAGAGCGCTTTGTTGAGATTCTCGAAGTTCTCAACAGAGTAGGGTGGATCTGCCTCGGCGATGTTTGACGCCAAACTGGCATGGAGAAAAAGAGACGGGTTCTTTCTTGCGAATCCCATGGCTGTGGGTTCAGCCCATTCAATCTTTACTCTGCCGTGCTGCGGAAATCGATCAAACAAACTATCCAAAATTTTCGCGTAGGCTTGATCTCCTATGGCTTCCCGATGCTCTTCGGGGCGCAAAAAGAACAAGAGATCTGGCGTCTCGGTACTGGTCCGCATTGCCTCCCGCGATGCATTTTGATCGCTATGTATGAGAGGGAGGCCTGAATTGCCAACAACGTGGGCATCGAGTTTCCCAACGTCTTGGAAGCTCGGTCCGTCATTGCTGACCTCCGGAGCATCGGTCCCTGCCATAGACGCAAAGCTCTCAGCCATAAAATGGACCCAAAGCTTGAGGCGACACAGCGGCCACGCGTGAACACCGCCATACGTTATTGCACTGGTGTCGATACTCTTCTCGAGATCGGTAATGATCGAGATCGCGCGGCGATGCATGCTTTACCTTTGAAGTGTCCCGTAATTAAGCCGCTTCGGCCTTGGCCTGGTTTGATTGTATTCGCTTACTTCACCCATATTCCACGGCTTATTTGGCTGACCAGGACGACGGGGGCCAGGGCTGAGATTGCGATTGCAGGGTGCCAAAGTAACCTTAATTTAACGCTCTTCCTGTCTATATGGAGTGTTGGGTGCGTGGGGTGCGTCTCTCTTTTTTTACTATCGTCGTGCTGAATTGCTAGAATGCTGCCGTCATGATCATCGATAGTAATATTAGCCCGTTCGTAGTGTCGTCGCAGGATAGTATCCGCAACGCCCTCAAAAAGATTAATGACAATAAATCTCGTTTCGTCATCTGCGTCGATAAGAATGGCGTTATCGAGGGGGTTTTGACGGACGGAGACTTTCGGCGTTGGGTTGCCGAGCAAGCCGCGGTTGATATTGAGAGCGCGGCGTTGAGCGCTGCCAACCTGGAATTTGAAACTCTATCTGTGAATTCAGATGTTTCTGTTATCAATCAAAAATTGTCCAAGCGTGTTCTATTCGTGGACGACGGCGGGCGGGACCATACCAAGGGAATAAAATTTCTACCTCTGGTCGATGATCGGACTCGACTGGTTGCGATTGCGCGCCCTGAGACCGGTGCCATGTACATCGAGCACCACACGATCAGTGATGAGAGCCCGGCCTTTGTTATTGCTGAAATCGGCATCAATCATAATGGTAGTTTAGACAAGGCGAAGGAGCTGATTGACCTCGCCGCTGCTTCTGGCGCGGATAGCGCTAAATTCCAAATGCGCCACATGGAATCCCTGTATCGAAATGCCGGGAACCCCGATGATGCGAGTGCGGACCTAGGGTCTCAGTACACCTTAGACATTCTTGCGCGGTCCCTCCTTAGCGATGACGATATGGCCAAAGCATTCGACTATTGTAGAGAGCGGGGTTTGATCCCACTTTGCACGCCTTGGGACTTGGCTAGCGTCGATGTTCTCGAAAGCTATGGCATCCCCGCGTACAAAGTCGCGTCGGCAGATTTAACAAACCACGAGTTGCTCAGCGCTCTCGCTGCGACACGTAAACCCCTCATTATTTCAACGGGCATGTCGACCGAGGAAGAGATACGGGAAAGTGTCGCTCTTCTGCAGCGGTTTGGTTCAAGTTATGTGCTTCTCCACTGTAATTCGACGTACCCCGCGCCATTCAAGGACGTGAATCTCAAATATTTGAACCGCCTTCGTGACGTAGGGAATTGTCTTGTCGGATACTCTGGCCATGAGCGAGGTTTTTCAGTGCCCCTGGCCGCCGTGGCAATGGGTGCCAAAGTCATCGAGAAGCACTTTACAGATGATCGAGAACAAGAGGGCAATGACCACAAGGTAAGCCTCTTGCCGCATGAATTCCGTGAAATGGTTCATTCGATCCGACATGTCGAAGAATCCATGGGTTCGGGCGCCCTGAGACTTGTTACGCAGGGTGAGCGCATGAACCGCGAGAACCTAGCGAAGAGCGTTATCGCGGTTAACGCAATTGATAAAGGCGCTGAAATTACGCCGGCTATGCTTCAAGTCCGGAGCCCCGGTAAAGGTCTGCAGCCAAATCGCATGCAGGAATTGATAGGGAAGCTGGCAAAGCGGGACTTTGCACCCGGCGATTTTTTCTATCCGGCAGACCTGTCGACCGACACGGTAGAACCACGTCGTTACAATTTTCGACGACCCTATGGTGTCCCGGTTCGGTATCACGATTTTGCGCAACTCTCCGGGCTTGCCCCCCTAGATTTTGTCGAGTTTCACCTGTCTTACAAGGACATGGAGCTTGACCTCCATACGTTCTTTGATGGCGAATACGACATGGATGTCGTGGTCCACAGTCCAGACTTATTCACCGGTGATCACATCATGAATCTGGCGGAGGCTGATCCAGTCTATCGCCAGCGCTCCGTTGATGAACTGCAGCGCGTAATCGATCAATCACGAGAGATTAAGACTCACTTCACCAAATCCGACCGGCTACCAATCGTCGCAAGCCTTGGCGGGTTCTCCCGCAACGCACCAGTGGCCCATAAGGACCGGGAGGCAATGTACGACCTCGTTCTGGATAGCCTCTCTAAGTTAGATACCGATGGTGTCGAGATTTTGCCGCAAACATTGCCGCCGTTTCCTTGGTATCTCGGTGGGCAGTTGTATTGCAACTTGTTCGTTGATGCTGAGGATATGGTGCCGTTCGCGCAGAAATCCGGCCTAAAGTTTTGTTTCGATATCAGCCATTCCAAATTGACTTGCAATCACAGGAAATCGAGCTTCAAGACATTCGTTGACCAGATCGCACCGCATACAGCGCATTTGCATATTGTCGATGCGGAGGGTGTTGACGGTGAGGGGGTTCAAGTCGGTGACGGCGAGGTGGATTTCGCCCTTCTTGCTCAGCAACTTGATAAATTTTGCCCCGATGCCTGGTTTATCCCAGAGATTTGGCAGGGCCATAAGAATGAAGGGGAGGGGTTCTGGATCGCCTTTGACAGATTGGAGCGGTGGTTTTGACGGACCGCAAAGTTGCTCTGATCACAGGCATTGGTGGCCAAGATGGATCATTCCTGGCCGAGCTGTTGCTGGCGAAAGGGTACGAGGTTCATGGTTTGCTCCGACCGCGCCAGTTGAACGATCCATCACTCATACCGGACAATATTTCTCATATCGCATCAGATTTGCGTCTGCACCCCGGAATATTAGAAACGCAAACGAGCATAGAGCACGCCATCGCTTTAGTGCGGCCTTCTGAATGTTATCATCTTGCAGGCCCCAGTTTTGTTGATGCCACGGTTGTCGAAGAGCCTGCGATCTTAGCTGCGCTTGTTGGCGGCACTCATATGTTGTTGTCGGCCATTAAGGAAACGGTTCCTGATTGCCGGTTTTTCCTTGCGGGCTCATCTGAGATGTTCGGTTCTGTTAGCGCGGCGCCTCAAGACGAAAATACACCATTTAATCCGCGGTCCATTTACGGCTTAGCGAAGCTGTCGGCCCATCAACTGGCCGGGTATTATCGCAGCTTCCACAATCTCTATACGGCAACTGCGTTCCTCTACAATCATGAATCAACTCGCCGCGGTTTAGAGTTTCTACCGCGCAAGCTTGCCCGTGGTGTGGCTCGAATTAAGTCGGGGCTGCAAGCGAAATTGCCACTAGGAAACCTCGATGCGGAAAGAGACTGGGGATACGCCCCCGAATACGTTGAGGCGATGTGGCTTATGCTTCAACAGAAAGAGCCAGATGATTTTGTCATCGCAACCGGGCAAATGCATACCGTGCGGGAGCTTGTGACCTGGGCTTTTGAGTCCGTTGACCTGGACTATGCTGAATGTGTTGAGGTTGATCCGCGTTACGTTCGGCCTAGCGAGAGTGTCGCTCTTACAGGCGATATAACCAAAATCAGCAAGGCCCTGGGGTGGTCACCGAAGACACCGTTGAAAGAAGTTATCGAAGAGCTCGTGGCGAATGAGCTTTCAACAATCACTCGTGGCTATCTGGCTGACAATCCCAATCAAAAGTTGAAAGAATAGAGCTGTCATGGAAAAGCGCGCTCTCGCAATTATTCCTGCTCGAGGTGGATCAAAGCGTCTTCCGCGGAAGAACGTCAAAGATTTGAATGGAAAACCTTTAGTTTGTTACTCAATAGATGCGGCTGTGGAATCAGGGGTGTTCGACACTGTAATGCTGAACTCTGATGACTCAGAGATTCTCTCCATGGCCGATCGGTATGAGTCGGTTGAGGCGTGTCCGCGCCCTGCACGTCTGGCCGGGGATAAGGACAAGGTGATCAACCTCATTATAGAGTTGGCCCAAGAGCCTGAAATTGTTGAGCGCTACTCTGTGATCACTTTGTTGCTGCCAACGTGTCCGTTCCGCGGGCCAGAGGATTTGAAAAAAGGGTTCGAAATGCTCAGCGATGACGTTGATGCAGTGGTCAGTGTTACAGACTATGACTTCCCCTATTCGATGAGTGTGCGGGTAGATGATGACGGGCTCGTAGAGCACGTGTTTGATCCAGCCCCATTAATTACGGGTGATACCCGGTCGCAGGATCACGCCCCAGTCTATCACCCCAATGGTGGGTTTTATTTTGGTTGGCGCGACCGCCTTGTTGCCAATGGGAACTATTTCGCGGGTAAAACCAAGGGCTATGTCATGCCGCGTTTGGCTTCAGTAGATATCGATGACGAAAACGATTTCCGCTATGCGGAGCACCTTGTAAAGTCCGGTAGAGTGGGCGCTGCGTAATTTTGCTGGTTTAGATTTAATAGAATCGGATTGTTGTAGAATGCCGAATTCACACTTCATAGATATTGCGACGAGCATTCGCGGGCCCGTCTATCCGATTTGTCCCGCGTTTGCAGCTGATGGCTCTCTGGATTTTCAGACAACGGGCGCCTACGTCAGTTATCTCGTTAAGCATGGCGCTCGTTACATAATGACCACCGCCGGAACGAGTAGGTTCAATCTTCTCTCGGACGACGAAGTCAAGGCGCTTAATAAATGTGTGGTCGATGCATCTGGGGATGCGCTCACAATTGTTGGTAATTCAATGCAGGGCGGGACAGACACCGCCGTAAGTTTTGCCAAGCATACCCAAGAGATAGGCGCTGATGCTCTATTGGTTTTCTATCCGGAACGGTTCTACGGCAATACAGATGTATTCGAATATTACGCTGCTATCAGCAAAGCGTCCCCAGACATCGGGATCATGATTCATGCATCGCCAATGCGGGCAGCAGCACCCACCAGTGGACCAATGTCACCGTTTTCAGTGCCACTCGTACGAATGATGTGTGACCTACCAAATTTCATCGGCATGAAGGAAGAGCACGGTAACGAGAATCTTCGCTACGATTTACTCACTGCATTTGGCGACGAACTTTCTTTTATCGTGGCAGGCAGCGCCATGGCCATGTACGCAAGTTGTGCGCCCTATGGCGTGCAAGCCTACCTGACGAGTGTTGGGAGCTTTAAGCCTGAGATTGAGGAGAATTTCTACGCGGCCTATACCGAGGGACGCCTTGACGACGCTCTGGCCTTGGTGCGGCAGTATGAGGACCCGTTTTTTAGGGTGGCTAAGCCTGCGGGATGGCACCTCGCAATGAAAACGGCTTTGGATCTGCTGGGGTTGATGCCTGACCATGAACGCGCACCACTTAAGCCGCTAGGAGATGCTGACCGCAAACCGATTGCTGATGTTCTGAAGACATTTGGCTGGATGTCGTAATGAGTCGGTTTGAGAACACCATAGTAATTCGCGACAAAACGATATCTTCGACTTCTCGCCCCTACATCATCGCCGAAATGGCGTGTGCGCATGATGGCGATTTGGATAAAGCCAAACGATTGGTGGACTCTGCTGTTGAGGCAGAGGCTGACGCCGTTCAGTTCGAAATTCTCGATCCTGATGATAACGTCGTCCCTGATTCGGAGATGTATCAGATATTAAAGAAGCTGTATTTTACGCCGGATCAATGGGCTGAGCTCACAGAACACGCCCGTCAATTTGACATCGCAATTTTCAATTTTGCCTACGATCCCGTTAGTTTGGAGCTTGGCTTCGAGCTCAAAGTTGACGTTGTCAAACTTAACTCATCTGACCTGCTACATACGGATATGTTGCAGCGGTGCGCTGAAGTCGGGCTGCCGCTTTCTATGGGGACCGGGGGGTCAACTCTAGAAGAAATCGCGACTGCACTGGACTTCTATTCCGGGCACGGCGGTGCCAACGTGTTTCTCATGCAAGGTGTGCAGAGTTTTCCGACGCTTAACGAATATGCGCGCATTCGTCGCATGGGAATCCTCCGTGATACCTTTGAATGCGTTGTTGGATATGCTGACCACACGGCGGGGCATACAGATCTTGCCAAGATCATAGATTTAGTCGCGCTCGGTGCTGGTGCATGCGTGTTGGAAAAACACATCACCTGGGACCGGTCAGAGAAGGGTATTGACCATGAGTCAGCTTTGGAGCCTGCAGAGCTAAAACACTATGTCGCTCTTATTCGGGAGGCGCAGGTCGTGCTGGGCGAGGGAGACGTCACGGCGCTGATCGAACCTGATCAGAAATATCGACTCTTCCAAAAGAAGACGATCGTCGCGGCGCAAGATATTGCCGCGGATGAGGTTATTACACGCGAGAAAGTTAGGTTCTTGAGGAATATGCGTGTGCCGGGCGTCCCGCCGACCCAGTTCAATCTGCTCGATGGCAAAAGTGCCGCACGAGCAATATCAAAGTACGACCAAATTCAACTAGACGATGTGACTTAGAGAGCGAAGATCGAGACCCCAAAGGAGGACGATATGGCGGGTTCGCTTGTATCGGATTTGTATCTTTCATCCATCAATACGAATTTGGCTTCTATTACGTCGTCTGTTCAGCTTTCACCAAAGGAAACAGCGGAAGCGGTCAAGACGAATGGAATCGTAATTTTTCCGGCCGCAATAGACCCAGATACCGTTTCTGATTTGAACACGGAATTTGACCGAATGCTTGATCCAGAGGTGCGAGCCGCGACAGGTTTTCAGGTCGATGAAGACGATGGCCTCACAAACATTCGGGTGATTCGCGAAAGACTTAATCCAGCGGCGTGCCCGGCGACAGCGGCCCTATATGCAAACCCTTGGATGGACGAAGTGTCTGCGGCCTACTATGGAGTAGGGGCCTATCAATTGAATGATGAGATCTTCATCTCTGATATTACGGAGACACCGGGAGGAAAGTTGAATCTTCCGTTCGCGCTGCATTTTGACAAACGCCAGGTCCTTAAATTTTTCGTTTATTTGACCGATACGGATGAACGGAATGGCGCGATGCGTGCTTCACCCGGGTCCCAGATCATAAACCGTCAACGTCGGCTTGAGGCCATGGAGCACGGCACGCTAAACGAGATACCTAATGTATTGCCGGAGCCGGACGTGCCGTCGGTGCCCATAACAGGCCTTGCGGGGACCATCTTTGTTTTTGACACCGACATGTGTCACGGCGCTGGTCAAGTTGAGGCTGGTCGCAGCCGAAGGACGATGCGGGGGCATACCCATAGCCGTCAAATGCTGGATGCCATGGCGCAGGACGCCGCAACGACAAACAACCAGCCGGTATAAACTCCAGAATATTTGGTTCGCTTGGCTGTTAGATCAATTATTTAGATGTCATCCAATTCCAGGCGTCAGCAACAATAGAGTCGATATCAGACCGTACCGGTTTCCAGTTTAACATTGCCGTGGCATGGGAGGCGTCGGCGACCAATTCCGGAGGATCGCCAGGCCTGGCCGCGCCGATATCGTATGAGATCGGCTTGCCGGTAACACGCTTTGCCGCCTCTATGATTTGCAGTATGGAGTAGCCGGTTCCTGTCCCAAGGTTGACTGATCGTACCCCCGAAATCTCATCCAGTAAGTCCAATGCGGCGACATGGGCGGCGGCAATATCCGAAACGTGGACGTAGTCACGAACGCAAGTGCCATCAATCGTCGGATAGTTATCGCCATTGACGATCAGGCGTGAGCCCCCCGCAGCGGCCGCTAGAACGTTAGGAATCAGATGAGGCTCTGGATCGTGATCTTCACCGATGTCACCGTCAGGGTCTGCGCCGGCGGCATTAAAATAACGTAGTGAAATGGCCGAGAGGCCGCTTTCCGGAGCGCGCGCTGCAAACATTCTTTCCGCCTGCAGCTTTGTTTCGCCATAGGGACTAATGGGGTTTTTGTCTTCCGTCTCTTGAATTGGGACAGTTTTTGGTGCGCCGTAAACCGCACAAGATGAAGAGAAGACGAGGCGATGGATATCTGCAGACTCCATGGCGCTAAGCAGGCGGGAAGTGCCTTCAACATTGTTGCTATAATAAAGTTCAGGATTGGATACAGATTCTGAGACCATAGCGAGTGCGGCGAAATGCATAACGGCTACGGGTTTATATGACTCCAGTACGCTCAATAGACGCGCATGATCGAGAATGTCCCCAACTTCAAGCGGCCCCCATTTTACCGCGGTGCGATGACCGTTCACCAGATTGTCGTAGGTGATTGGTATGTGGCCGGCGGCCGCAATGGCCTTGCACGCATGGCTGCCAACATAGCCTGCGCCACCGGTGACGAGCACGTTTGCCACTATCGAACCTCACCAATTCGTGACGTCGCCAGGAGATCTATGGTGCCGGCCTTCAGTTTAGATTGTGACATTCGTGATCGGCTCTAGGGCTGGGTTGAGATTGCTGAGATCGACAGCTGAACCATTTTTACAAGCTTGTGGGCTTTGTTGATCGCATTTATCTCTGATTTATCATCCGATGAATTGTCGTAGTCCGAATTCAATTCTGTCAAAAAGGCGTCCATCTTCATCGTGATCTGGTCTCTGATGTCCGGTTCCGAGAGCATCTCGGCATCATAATCCGTTCGTAACAAATTGAGCACGCCTTCAAAGGCTGCGTCTAATGTGTCTGTGTCACGAAGAACATCAATGACGTCGGTGCTGAGAACCCAGAGCGCAGCATTCATTAACTTCTCGGCGCCGGATTGGCTTAGCCCGCCTGGCCGATAGAGAGTCCCGGGGATGCCGGAGTATCTCCAATCCTGAGCAAGTTGAGCCAGACGAATTTTAAAAGCCCAATCCTCATATATAGAGCAATCCTCTCGATAGCCTTCGGCTCGCAGAAATAAATCTTTTGCCATCAGCATATCGCGGGGCAACGGATTACGACGCGAAACCATGCCTGCGATTGCAGCATTTCCTGTAAGGCCGGCTAGCCAATCACAGTTCCAATACGTCGGCTGTGCCCCCATAAACTCTGTATCACTAAAGGCTACGCTTTGTTCGCATCCGACAAGCGCATAGGCTTCGCGTTCCAATTTGTTAGTGCGGTATGCATCATCCCCGTCCAGCTGACTAATGAATGGGCTCTTGCAGCGTCGAATTGCATCGTTGCGGTTTGCCGATACCCCAACATTCGTGTCGCGCAGTACCGGTTTTATAAGATTGTTAGAGGCCGCGAGATCTTCGATAAGTTGGCGACTGTTATCGGTCGAGCAATCGTCGGCAATAATGATTTCTTGCGGAAGATAGGTTTGTTGGCAAACGCTTTGGACGGTGGCACCCAGCGTTGAGGCATTATTATAAGACGTGACGATAACACTTATCGGGACACGCCAATCTGAGCCAGCGGGGGTCGCGTTGACGCTTGCGATGCGCTGCACGCTCGCAATTCTTTCGTGAGATATGCGGGATTGGGTGGTCAGTTCGTCACTAAGAGCGATGATCTGCCCTTCAGCCTTTATGGGTGACCAGCCGAAACCTCGCGCAGGACGTGATAGGTGTGGGAGGTTCTTCTCGTCGTAGCGGCTGAGTGTGCGCTCGCGTGCTTCGTCCGATACAGCAGAGAGATCCTCAGCCATTGCCCAGTATTCGTTAAATAGGGGCATGATTGAATCAATATCGGGTTTCGTCAGGTTGGGTTGTCCACCTGTTGTGCGACCCACTGGAGATTCCATAGAGCGTCCATATGAGTCTTTGTATTCAATGCCTAAATGTTTGCAGATGTCCTTAGCTGTCGACTCCCTATTCTCTCGGAAGGCCTCATAAACGATGGTGAGGTAATTTGACTTACCCCGCACATGGCGGACAGCAAACAAGTTCATGAAATGGCACCATAGTGCCGCTTTATAGGCGGGCGGCAGTTGGCGGGCATCGGATGGCAAAGCAACGCCAAACACTCGCTCAACATCGTCTCGGAATCGGGGGAAATCGCTCTTGTGGTTCTCTTCGCCAAAAAAAGAAAACCGTGTCAGAACCGAGTTGACGACGTCCAGCGGATTGCGGATCAGAATAATATAGCGCGCGTCTTTGTAGAGGGTATCTAACAATGGCAAACGGCCATTGGCGCGAATGAATTTCGCGACCAAAGGTTTGGTGGAGTCGGCTAAGAGATATTTCTCGACATTCGAGGGTGACTCAACGGCATCAACATCATCGACAAACAATGGCAATGCCGTGTGACAATAAACACCTTCCGCGCTCACGCTATCCATGTCGCCAAAACGTAACTCGCGTTCTGCTATCCGCGGGTAATCGCGTAATGCTGCGCTATCCCACAAAAAAGGTTCGTAGAGCTGGTCGTAGTTGTCACCATATAGGTCTGAGTAAATCTCAAGCAGAAGGTTGTGCACGATGGTGGTGCCCGAGCGACCAACGGCAGAGATTATAGTCTTACGGGGAGTGCTAGAATCCTGCTGAGGCACCATAGCCGCTTTCTCAAACTCGTAATGACGACGGCCAGTACTGACCGTCAATGAAGCGTCAATCTAATCTAAACAAGTTGCGCCACCAACGCCATTGGTAGTGTGGGCATTCGATCTGCTGTACCGTCATGTCGCCGGACCACCATGTTTTTTTGGAGTATTTTGAGATGGATGGCTCAAAGACCTTGATGTTGCTAATCGCTTTGATTTCTTCAGTGGCCGCACTACCGGCTTCTGCGCAGCAGCATACTCAAGAGCAGATCGCTGTTGCAAAGGACGAAATATGGGCGCTTGAACAGTCTATTTATGCCAGCCGTGGGCAGGGTGACTTTCAGCCGTACATCGACGGCGCATCGCCGAACTACATGGCACCGTTCCCGTCCGGAGGCTGGGCCACGGGAAAAGACGGGCTAAGGCGGACTGGCGCCGGTCTCAAGGGAAATTCCCGCGAACGGCTCGACATGAATTTTAAAGCGTTCACCTTGCATGGAGATACGGCGGTCATTTATTACCTCAATCACCGAACCGTCAGACCTGAAGGCGAAGTGGTCGACGAATGGTATGAAGTGATGCATGTATGGGTTCGTGATGGAGAGGGGTGGCAAATTCTTGCCAGTATGCCGCGACAGGCCGTGGGTTATAAGCCGTAGAGTCGGCGCCCGTTATCTGCAGTGATTTTCTTAAGCACAGAGGTGTCTACATCTGTTCGCTTGCACATGACGCCGTGAGCGCCAACGTCAGTGCCGATGTCGGCATGACCAAAGTCAGACCCGAGCACAAGATTATCTTCGCCCGAGAATTTGAGGACGTACGGCAAGTCTTCATCAAATGTACAGTCGATAAATAGATTGGTCCCAGCGAGGGGCACATCGTCAAGCGCGACATCTTGTCGCCATGCTGTTTCGGCGCCTCTGGAGATTTCACGGAGGGCGAAAGGCAGCCATTCAGATCCCGCTTCTAAGAAACCAAACCGAAGACCCGGAAAGCGTGTGGCAAAATCTGAAGTGAAGATGTTCACGAAGGCGGCGGTCATGGGCACAATTGAGTGCATGATGGCCTTCGAATTTTCGTACACTGGGCTGGACGCATTTCCGATGTGTATGCCGATGGCTAGGTTATGCTTCTGGGCCTCTTCGTAAACTGGATAAAAATAGGGGTCTGTTAAGAGTTTCTCACATTCCAGTGGGCGCATCATGACGGAGGCCGCACCGTTCGCAGCGCCAAATTTAATTTCTTCTTTTGTGGCTGCTATATCAAGAAGGGGTGGGACCAGAGACCAGCGTAACCGGTCGTTAGACTCTCTTGAGCAATCGGCCATCCAGCGATTGTAGCTCCCGGCGAGGGCATTCTGGGCGTCTGGATCAGTGAACAAGGCAGCGAGGAAGAAGCTTGGGATGATCACTTGGGTGTCGACATTCAAATCGTCCATCCACTTAACGCGCCCGGCGACATCGTCGAGCAAGCGGACAGCGGGTGGCGGTTGACCTGGTGCGCTTTCGACATTGAGGCCGCAGATGATCAGCTGGCCAGAGGGCATTTCCCAAAAATGGTTCAGTCCCCGCCACTGGGATTGATTTCCGTCGGTCTTTTTTTGCTGTGGGCGGAAACGTTCATCCTTTGACGCCATATAGGACCAGGCGCGTAAACTCTCAATGGCATGGGTGTCGCAGTCGACGTATCCCACCAGGATTCTCCAATGAAGGGTGGTCGGTACGCTATTTTAGACCCACTGGCAGGGGCCACTCAATACTTGCTCGTTTAGTTGGAGCCGCATACGCTTTTTGAACGCACCACGCAAATGTGTCGTTACGCCACAGAAAGATGTCTGACAAAGGGAAAGACATGTCCAGTCGCCATACAATAGCAGCAAGCCTTGGTTTCGCTTTTTTCGCCATTGTTGCACCCGCTCAAATCGATGCCGATGAACTGGCGACCAATACCGGGTGGTCGTCCTTCGGCGGGGTACCGGGGGGCGGACGGTATTCAGCGCTTGACCAAATCAACCGCAGCAATGTCGACGACCTTGAATTGGCCTGGACCTATCATTCGGGCGAGACATCGGGCTACGGAGCAGATATTGGTCCGAGCTTTGACGAGACAACGCCAATTTTGGCTAATGATCTCCTGTATTTGTGTACATCTCAGAACCGCATCATTGCACTCGATCCTGTAAACGGTACGGAAGTCTGGGCTTTTGATCCTCATGCCGTATTGATCGATGCCCCACTCTTGGCAAGGCATTGTCGCGGTGTGGGGTATTGGCAAAGCGAGGCACCTTCCAATGGCGAGGCGTGTGAGAAGCGCGTTTTCAAAGGTGATCGTATCGGTAACGTGTTTGCCGTCGACGCGGATACGGGCCGCCCATGTGAAGACTTTGGTCGCGGCGGTTACATCTCGTTATCGGACTACGAATACAACGGAGAAGGGTTGATCGATCTAACGTCGCCGCCAGTCATTCTGAATGATCTTGTTATTATTGGTGGCGGTGTGCTCGACAATGTTCGCGCCAATGCACCAGACGGCACCATCCGAGCCTTTGATGTGCGTAGTGGGGAAGAGCGCTGGCACTTCAATACTATTCCAGAGGCGATGCGTAACCAGACCGGCGGGGCAGACATTTGGCCACCGTTCACCGTGGATGTGGATCGCAATTGGGTTTTTGTGCCGACTGGTAGTCCGAGTCCGGACCCATATGGCGGCAATAGGCTGGACCCGGTTCCCTATGCAAATGCGATCGTTGTGCTTGACGGTGCAACCGGGGAATTGGTCTGGCACCAACAATTAGTGCATCACGACGTGTTTGATTACGACCTTCCGGCGCAACCAACTCTGATCGATATCCGGCAGGGCGAAGAGGTTATCGAGGCGGTCGCTCAAGTGACAAAAATGGGTGTTGTGTTTGTTTTTCGCCGAGATACGGGTGAGCCGGTTTTTCCCATCGAAGAAATCCCGGTGCCGCAGACGGATATCCCTGAAGATAGAACATCACCAACACAGCCGTGGCCGACCAAGCCCGAGCCGTTCGCGACACAGTTTATGACCGAGGATGATGTCTGGGGCCTGACGTTCTGGGATCGTGGCAAGTGCATGGAAGAATTCAAGAGCTTCCGCTATGAGGGAATTTACACACCGCCTAGTCTGCAAGGGTCGCTTGTGTTGCCGTCGACGGCCGGTGGCGGCAATTGGGGCGGTGTTGCGTATGACCCCAAACGTAATTTGTTGGTCGTAAAAGCGCATAACTACGGTTTTGTTTTCCGGCTAGTACCACTGACCAGTGAGGAAGCGAAGGGCAAGCCAAATAGCTGGAGTATGTCGCGTGAAATGATCGGAACGCCTTATCGTGTTGAAGGGCGTCGCTGGTTATCTCCTTGGGGCATTCCCTGTAATGCTCCGCCATGGGGAGAAATGACCGCATTCGACATGTCCACGGGAGATACGGTTTGGCGGGTGCCTCTGGGGCAAGTATCTGTGGGGCCTTTCGGGCTTTTCAAGACACCTAAATCATGGGGTTCCCCCAATATCGGTGGGCCCATTATCACCGGCGGAGATTTGATTTTTATTGGCTCGACCATGGACAGCGTCTTGCGCGCGGTAGACGTTGAGACGGGGGATGAGCTGTGGTCCGCTAATCTCCCTGCACCAGGTATGGCGGTGCCGATGACCTATCAGGCGGGGCCTGATAACCGGCAATTCATTGTCATTGCTGCTACCGGCAATGCCATTGCTGGGACAGATCTTAGCGACGCTTACGTTGCCTTTGCACT